>CAZGZY010000087.1:0-5159 GCA_964530365.1 uncultured Candidatus Saccharimonadales bacterium | reverse complement strand
GTGAAGGTCTCCGGTTTTCAAGACCGGTGCACTCGGCCGCTATGCGACCCCTCCGTGTATACCCATTCTATGGTCTGGGCGAGAGTTTACAATGCTTGGGCGAGATTGCTCAAGCATAAGGATATTGTGCTTACTGGGGTAATTGCGGCATAATGCGAGCTAGAAGGATTTACCATGCCTGAGGATATGCCCGTAAAATCAGTACCGGAACCGGCTGACGCAGCTCAACTGCCGGCCCTGCCTGACCAACCCGACCAGCCGAGCGAACCTACCCAGGCGGTCCAATCGGGCGATGGCCAGCTTTCCCCGGAAGAGCTCGAGGAACTGCGGGCGAACGAGGTAGCCTTTAGCTGGCAAGCCTCCGAGTACGTCCATCACCACAAGGGGCCGGGTTGGTATGCGGCGCTTGGCGGCATCGTCCTGGTACTGGTTGCGGTGGCCTTTTTCCTGCATTATTGGCTCGAAATTGGGGCTTTCTTGGCTATGGGAGGCGCAATTATGGTGTATGCGCGCAAACCCCCGCGCACTTTGCTGTACGAATTGACGCCCACAGGCATAACTATTGAGGGCCGGCAATTCCCGTTTACGGAGTTGCGCTCCTTTGGTGTGCTGCCGGATGTGGAGTGGCACACGATTGATCTGGAGCCAACCAAGCGCTTTAACCCTCGGATGACGCTGCTGTTTGAGGACGAAGATTTTGACAGTATTGTGGGGCATCTGGAATTGCATTTGCCACGAGTAGACCGTAAACCCGATGTTATCGAGCAGATCACCCGTTTCGTGCGGTTTTAGCGCTTTATTTTTGTTTGCGATTATGTTAGAGTCCTACGGTACTTTGTTTGATACGCGCTCGTAGCTCAGTGGATAGAGCATCAGCTTGCGGTGCTGGGGGTCGGAGGTTCAAGTCCTCCCGGGCGCACCAAAACAAACGCCTCACTTTCGGGTGGGGCTTTTGTTTTGCGAGAAGCTGATAACTATCTTAATAGGCGGCTTGTGTTTGGTGGGGAGTGCAGAATGATTGGCGCTTGAGCTGAACCGAATTTTCGTGCTACCCTGAACTGGTTCCAGGTTCGAAAATCGATTTTTTATTTTTCGCCTGAAACCATTTTCCATGGAAACATAAGCGGAATGAATATTTGGAGAGGTCGCATAGTGGACTAGTGCGCCGCACTCGAAATGCGGTGAGGTCGCAAGGCTTCCGAGAGTTCGAATCTCTCCCTCTCCGCCAATTAAAACACTCCAGCCGGTCTGGAGTGTTTTAATTTGAATCTGTAAAACTGCGGTTTTGGAAAGTTGACCCGAAAGCAACTTTCACAGTAAAACCATAAGCTTTATGAACTTTGAGGAGAAGATTAAGGCCGGCCAGCCTCGAGTTTGACGACGAGGGCGTCTTGGCGGGAGGCTTCACTGAATTTGTTTTGATCGTGGTAGACGGCGGCGAGAAGCTGGTGGACTTCGAGGCTAGCGGGGTTTAGGGAGGCCGCATCAGAGAGGAAATCGGCGGCTAGCGCGAGACCGCTCGGAGTGTGGCGGGCGTAATAGATGCGCCCAAGCAACAAATTGCGCTCGAATGAGGTCGGCAACTTTATGAGCAATGCGCTTGAGCTTTCTAGGAGCCCTGTGGCGTAGAGCTCTGCCGCGAGTGGTAGATTGCCGGCCTGGACGCGTTGGACGCGTTGGAGGGCCTCTGGTGAGGCCAGGAGCGGCGTTAGCGCGGCGATGCCAGTGGTGCGGCCGGCTAGGGCATCGGCTAGGGTGGCCAGAACCACGTCGTCGGCTTGGGCGCCCGGGACGGCCAGCTTACCGGCAGCAGCAGCGGCTGGGGCGTAACGGCCGAGCTCGATGAGCGTGCGGACCTTGAGGCGCTCAACCTCACTCCCCTCCCCTGCTCGCTCCAATAGGCTGAGCGCTTCGTCCGAGTGGCCGGCCGCGAGCTGGATACGGGCGAGGCCGGCAAAGGCGGCCTGATTGCGGGGGTCGAGCCGGGTAGCCAAACGGTAATCGACCTGGGCCTCTCCCCTCCCCGCCGTGGCCGCTTCTCGGGTTAATTGGGCCGACTCGCTCCTGGCATAGGCCAGCGCCCGCGGCCAAAACGAAGCGAGGCCGGCGGCAGCTCCCGCTAAGGCGAGGCCGGTTATTACCCAGAACTTGACGTTTGAGGGAGTCCATTTGCTCTTCACTGTACGAATATTAGCATGGGGGTAATGCGGGTGTGATTTAATTGCTTAATGAAGTTGGCGTGGAAATTGTGGCTACTCCCCTGCTTGGGCTTGTTCGCCTTGTTCTTCGCAGTGTTTGCACGACGGATGGACCCAGACTTCGGCTGGCATTTGCAAGCTGGGCGCTACATTTTGGTGCACGGGATCCCAGCCCACGACATTTTCTCTTACACGGCGCCGAATTTTCGCTGGATCGACCACGAGTGGCTGAGCGATGCGGTAACGGCGGCGCTGTACGGTTTGGGCGGATTTGGGCTGGTGGCAGGGGTGTTCGCGGCGGCATGGACGGCGGCTGTGATGCTAGCGGCGCGGAGCCGGCGCTGGCCGGTTCTGGCGCTGGGGTTCGCGGCGGTGGCGGCAATCGCGGTGGCGCGCCCCAACGCCTGGACGGCCCTGGGGTTCGCGCTCCTGCTGTGGCTGCTCGATCGCGGCTACCGGTGGCCGGTGGTGGCGCTGTTTGCGGCGTGGGCCAATTTGCACGGCGGGTTTGTGGTGGGGCTAGCGGCGGTGGCGTGGGCGGCGGTGCGCGACCGGCGGTACTGGTGGGTGCTGGGCGCGGCGGTACTAGCGACGTTCGTTAATCCGTACGGGCCGCGGCTGTATCTGGAAATATGGCGGACACTGACAGATTCAAACTTGCGCTACAACGTGGGCGAATGGCGGCCGCTAAGCATAGACGTTTTGAACGGGTTTTACATTGTGCTGTACCTGTTTTTGATGGGCGCGACCGGCTGGCGGCAGCGGAAGTTTGCGCTACCGTTGGCGTTGCTGGCGAGCGCGGTGGGGTCGCTGCGGCAGTTCCCGCTATTTGTGCTGGCGTCGCTGCGGGAGATGGCCGAGGGGTATGAACAAGGCTTGCGGTTTCTGAAGGTGCGAGGTGGCTGGCGGGCGGCGCTGTTGCCAATTGTGGCAACCGGACTGGCGGCCGTGCCGGCGGCCAAGATCGCACTCGACCCACATAACGACCTCCCCTACCGCGAGGTGGCGGACTTACGGGCGGCGCCGTGCTCGGGACGGGTGTTTAACGAATACGATTTTGGCGGGTTTATTATCTGGCAGCTGCCGGGGGTAAAGGTGTACATTGACGGCCGGATGCCGTCGTGGCGCTCTGGTAGCACGGATTATTTCGCGAATTGGCGCAGGGTGCTGAATAGCGCGCAGACGGCCGACCGGGAGTTTGAGCGCTACGACGTGCGATGCGCCATGCTCGAGCGCAAGCATAGCCGGTTGGTGAAGCAGCTTGAGGGCGAGGGCTGGCGGGTGACGTCGCAGGATGGCCTGGCATTGGTGTTGCGGCGGCCGTAATTTGAACTCGTTATTTTGACAAAGATGCCTAGGTGGTGTATAGTAGGCTGACCGTTCCCACAATGGGGAATCCGAGCACCTGGAGAGACGATGTCTGAACATGCCAGTAAGACCGCCGGCCAGCCCGAGGAGCGCTCCTTCACGTTCGAGCTCGTGCGCGACATTGTCGCCACGGTCTCGGATCACCTTCTGCAGTGGCACCGTATCGTCAACTTCCGCGAGGCGGCTGACGCGATTGTGCGGCTCCAGGAAGAAGCAGCCCAGCTTCATCTGGGCCTTCGGGAGAGTTATGAGCGGGAGCGCAACTTTACCTCCTCACAAATGGGCAGCTACACTGGCCCGGCCGCCGTGGCTTACACCAGTGTACTACGGCGGATTGACACTCAGATCCGGTCGCTGCGCCTGCAACAGCTGATCGATCGGTTCTTGTATGACTTCGAGTACCACCTGACGCGGCACTCGAAGTTCCGCCCGATGTTCGACCCGAACGCGCTGGTGGTTGCCGTAGTTCGCATGGTGAGCAAGGTGGAGGCTGGGATCAACCAGCTTTCTCCGAATTCCGAAGACGAATGGCGGTTTGACCCCTACACAGGGGCTAACACCCCCGAGGCCCGCAACGCAGCGTTGCGTGTCCGTCTGAACCAGATCCTCGAGATCGCCGGCTAACCGCGGCGCATTCTCGAAGAACGGTATAAGGTTCACAGAAGAGAGGCTCACGGGATTTACGCTCGTGATAGCTCACTTCCGTGGGCCTCTTTTCATTTGTGGTTAGTTAGAGAACTTTGAGCTGCTCAGCGAGCTTGGTGATGAGCGCTTGGGTGTCGGTGTGGCGGGCGCGGGTCTCGGCGACGACGGCCGCAGGCGCCGACTCGGTGTACTTGGGGTTGGCGAGTTTAGCGCTGAGGCCCTTGAGGTAGGTTTGCTTTTCTGTGAGCTGGCGTTCGAGGCGGTGCCGGCGAGCCTGAATGAGCTCATTGCTGGCCTCGATCCAGGCGGGCGTAACGGTGTTGAGGTAGAGGCCACTCCCCTCTTTCACCAACTTGACCTCGCCGGCTCGGGCTAAGCGCTTGATGAGATCGGCGGACCCGACTAAGGCGGTGTCGGTGGTGAGGATGGTTGGTTTGGTGAGCTGTTCTTCGGCGGCTATGGCTCGGGCGGCTTGAACCACCGCCTTAACCGATTCGAATTTGACCGCTTCGGCTCGATCGCTGTTTGTTCGTGTAATGTCTACCACAGGCCACGCCTCGGAAATGAGCTGCTTATTGTTGTGCCCGCCCCAGATTGCCTCGGTGACAAACGGCGCGATGGGGTGGAGGAGCTTAAGGATGGTTTCGAGGGCGTAGGCGAGCAAGTCGTGGTTAGGCCCAACTTTGCTAGCCTCGATGTACCAGTCGGCGAAGTCGTCCCAGAGGAGGGTGTAAACCAGCTGCCCAGCTTCGGAGAAACGATAGTCCTCGATGGCCGCGGTGACGCCGGCGATGGCGGCATCTAGCTTGGCCATTAGCCAGTGGTCGGCGGGGGAGTGGAGTGTGGGCGCGGCGGGCACGAAACCCTCGGGGAGTTGGCCAAAGACGAAGCGGGCCACATTCCAGAGTTTGTTGCAGAAGTTGCGGTAGCCTTCGATTTTGGCCTCGG
>CAZGZY010000086.1:0-5221 GCA_964530365.1 uncultured Candidatus Saccharimonadales bacterium | reverse complement strand
TACTCGGCCCATGGAAAAGCCCGGCAATCGCCATCAGCTGCAATACGACATCCTCGAACATTTACGGGGTTCCCCGCAGGGCTTGCGTTATCGCGACATGAAGCCGGAGGATATCGAAAACGACCTTTATAACTACCACCTCCAGTACTTGGCGCGCCAGGGCCTAATCGAGAAAACTGGCGACAAATACACCCTCAGCCAAGCGGGTAAGAAATATCTCATCGACCTTAACCCGATCGGGCAAAAAGGCGAGAGTAATCATTTCAAAATGGCCTCGCTGTGTCTCCTCGTGGAAGGCCAGGGCAGCAGTGCAAGGCTCCTGTATCAGCGTCGTACTCGGCAGCCATTTGCTGGCGAACAGGGGATCATCGGCGGCGGTATACGGCGTGGGGAGCTGGCCGTTGAGGCCGCCCGGCGCCGGCTTCAAGAAGAGGCTGGCCTAACGGCCGCATTTGCGTTATTCGGTCTTATTCGTAAACGCCATTTTGATTCTGAGAATCGCATTTACAGCGATATTCTCTATCACGTATGTGTTGGCCAGGAGTATAGCGGTGAGCTAGTCCCCCAAAACAAATATGGTGAACAGTCTTGGGTCTCTCTGGCCGAGGCCATAGCGATCGAGTCCACCGGAATGGGGGGTAGTCCAAAATTTGCCGAAGTCTTAGCGCAACTCACGAGTAAGCCCATCAGCAGTCTCGCGCTCTTCTACCTCGAAGAAACCTACAACCGCGATATATATTAATCTACCGAAGGGGTCTTCTCTGGATCGGCGTCGGTAACTCTCTTAGGATGGGTCTACAAACCATAATGAGGGCACTACACATGCGACAAATTGGCAAGAAATACCACACCGAAGGCGACATTTATAAACATGATGGCACGCTCATTCCAGCCAGCGAACCACTAATCCTGTTCCGGGGGCGCGACCGGCTCGTACCCCAACTGTTGGATTATTACCTAAAGCTCCGTCTCGAATTAGGCGGGCCACAAGGGCATATTGATCTTCTCAAAACCGACATCGACAGCATCAAACAATGGCAAAACAACCACCCAAACGAGGTCAAAACACCCGAATAAGGGTCTCCTGAGATCAAATCTATGGGTTGGTTCTGACGCCTGCGCCATATGCACGAACAAATTAGGGTGTAAAACGCCCTAATTTTCGCATAAGAGTTTTAATTTAGGTTGTTTTACTCCCTAAATCTGACTCAATAACACAGCCGCCCCCGCCCTGTGGGCGGGGCTTCCACGGCCGTCATCGGGAACGGGTCAACTACATTCAAACCACAAACAATTTGCTACCATAAGGGGTAGGAGATTTCAGTGAAGCAAACCCACATCGCGCAGGCCACGGTTTTATCCCTCCCCACCGTCAATCGCCTGTTCAAGCACGCGGTCGACGCCCATTTCGCCTACTTCCCGCCCGCGGTGCGTGCCCGGGTCATCAGCGAACACAGCCTCCCCAAGCTGCTGCTTGCCACCATCGACCGCCGCCGAGTGGTCTTGATCGCCAAATCGCGCGGCCACGTTATCGGCTACGCCATTGGCGCCGCGCCCACCACCGGGCCCGCGCAGATGTACTGGCTCTACGTCGATCCGGAGTTTCGCGGCGCCAACATCGGCCTCAGCCTGCTCTCTCGTATGCTCAAACTCCTGGGCGATAAAGGCGCGCACGTGGTTTCCATCGCCACCCACGACCATCGCCGCTACTACGAGCGCCAAGGCTTTAAATTTGCTCGCAAGACCGTCGTCGATGGCGTTAAAATGGACGTCCTAACGTTCCGGATAAAGGCGTGAGCAAACCAGTGCCCAAACACCCCTACATCCATTCTCGCCGCTTGCGCCGCCCCCATGGCTGGGCTATCCTCATTCTCTTCGCGTTGCTGGCCGGCGCCTTTTTGTGGTACTGGCGCAACGGCTCGCCCGTGGTGTACGCGCCTAACCAGCCTCAAGCCTCAAACCTCGTCCCACGCCCCGGCAGCGTACTTGGCGTCGATAGCGTCCAAACCTTCACACCGGCCCAAGCGGCCGCCTTGGCTCGGCAAAATTACGGCGCCACCACGCCGGCGGTCACCGTTGGTGTTACGAAAATCTCGTTCCACTACCGCTCGGAGCTACCCGGCGGCGCGGCCGTTACTATTTACGGCCGGGCCTACCTCCCGGACAGCGCGGCGCAGAATCTGCCGGTGTTTGCATTTGCGCCGGGCACCACCGGCATTGGCGACCAGTGCGCCGCCAGTCTCGAGCAGCCGGGTAAAGTGAACTGGGGCAACTACGACTCGCATCTGGCCACCTACGCCTCCCAGGGCTTCGCCGCGGTCACTACCGACTACGAGGGTATGCGCGACCCGTCCCGGATCCACCACTACATGGTAGGGGAGCTGGAGGGGCGGGCGGTGCTCGACAGTGTGCGGGCGCTGCGGCAATTGCCCCAGGCCAAGGGCCGCCTCAGCACCGCCGCCGTCTTCCTGGGCGGCTACTCGCAGGGCGGGCACGCCGCGTTCTGGGCCGACAAAATCGCCGCCGCCTACGCGCCCGACGTGAAGCCCCTGGGCGTGGTTGGGTTTGGACCGGTGATGAGCGTAAAGCAAACTCTGGCCGACATCACCCGCGCCGCCAACATCAACTGGTTTGGCCCGTACGTGCTCTTTAGCTACCAGGATTATTACCACACCAACTACGGGCCGGTGCTGCTGCCACGCTTCGAGCAGTCGCTCGCCACCGACGTCCCGGCCCACTGCATCGACACCGACATTCCGTTTTGGGGCCACGTGCCGGCCAGCGTCTATATCCCTGCCTTCCTCCAGGCGCTGGGGGCCGACCAGCTCGGCGCCGCCGGCTACTCCGCGCTCGAGGCCGACTTAGACCGCAACGCCGTCGGCGCCGACAGCACCTCCAGCGCCAAACGCGTCAATTCCGGCGACCACGACAACGTGGTGCTGCCGTCGCAACAGCAAGCCGCGGCTACCACGTTGTGTACCTCCAGCAGCGGGCCGGTCCAGCTCAGTATTTACCCCAATACCACCCATTACGACACCATGGTCCACAGCCTAAACGACACCTTGGCGTGGATGCGCTCGCTTATCAGCGGTGGGGTGCCGGTTAGCACCTGCCCGGCCGCCACGCCGGTTCCCGCGCCGACACCCCTACCGCCAGCCACGCCTTCACCGAGCCCTGAGCTCATGCCTACACCTTCTCCCGCACCGTAAGCGGTTTAGCCAAGCAAGGCGGGGTTGGTGTGGCCGACCGTGGGCCGGCCGTGGGTCGACGCCTAGCCCTGTCTGAGCCGGGTGGGTTGCCCGTCCGAGCCGGGCGACCTCGCACTAGCCACGTGCGGGTGGAGAGCTCCCCACAATCCCAAAATGCCCCAAACAGCCTCTACGCAAGCCATAATTTGACGGTATGTCGGTTGGTTACATATACTGCCCCACATGCATACCACCCCCACCTATGCAACACCACTCAGCCCGCAAAGCTTCTACATCCTGCTAGCCCTCTGCGAAAAACCCTCTCACGGGTATGCCCTCATGGCCCAAGTCGCCGCCGACTCCGCTGGGAGTGTGGTGATGCCCTCCGGCACCATGTACACTGCCCTAGCCCGCCTCGCCAAAGGCCGCCTCATTGAGGAAACGCCCGCATACCACCCGGCAGCTCCGGGCAAAGAGCGCCATTATTACCAAATCACCAAACTCGGCAAACTCTGTTTTGAGCAGGAGGTAAACCGCCTCAAGCGAGCGGCCATTGTTGGCCGCCAGCAGTTGCACTGTCCGACAGCTTGGCGTGTAATATAAACGTAAGCACAATGCAAACCAATCCTTACATCGAGGTAGTCGAAAGTGCTACGGGCTCACCGTTTCGGGCCGGTAACGGCTTTGTGGTGCTCCAAAATGGTGATGAAATTTTCCCAGCCATGCTCGAGGCCATTGCCTCGGCCGAAGGTAGTGTCGAATTCTTGAGTTACGTGTTTTGGCGCAGCCGCGTTGCCAACCTATTTGCCGACGCGCTAATTGCCGCCGCCGGCCGCGGTGTGGCCGTTCGTTTGCTGGTTGACGCGCTCGGTGGGGCCTCGGCCAGCACCCGGATGATTTGGCGCATGGAACGGGCGGGGGTGAAGGTGGGGTGGTTTCGCCCCGCCGGAGTCAAGCATTTACGCAAACTCAACCACCGCACCCACCGCAAGATTCTCATCGTGGACGGCCGGGTCGGCTTCACCGGCGGCCTCGGGATCGCCGACAATTGGCTCGGGGATGGCCAGGACCCCAAACATTGGCGCGAGACCCATTGCCGTATCACCGGCCCGGCCTGCGCCGACCTGCTGGCCGGGTTCGCCGAGAGCTGGCGCGAATCCACCGGCGAACGGCTGCCGCCACCCGCCCCGGCGCCCTCAGCCGGCGACGTGGCGGTCCATACCACCGTCAGTACCGCCGGCACACGCCCCACGGCCATTGAGCGGCTGTTGGACGCCATCTTCGCTGCCGCCGTCCACCGCCTGTGGGTGACCACCGCCTATTTTGTGCCCAGTGAGGCCGTGGTGCGGGCACTCGCCGCTGCTGCCCGCCGGGGGGTGGATGTGCGGATCCTCACCAACGGCCACCTCACCGACCACAAGCTGGCGCTGTTGGCCGGCCGCGCCTCATACCAGCCCTTACTAGAGGCTGGCGTGAAACTGTACGAGTACCAAAAAACCATGCACCACGCCAAAATTATCACCGCCGACAGTCTCTGGGCCACCATTGGTTCCACCAACCTCGACGCCCGTTCGCTTATCCTCAACGACGAGCTCAACGTTTCCGTGGTAGAATCCCGGATAGTCGAGGCGCTCGACCAGCAATTTCTGGAAGATCTAGGTCACGCCCGGCGCATTCAGCGCTCCGTCTGGCAGCAGCGGGGGCGCTTGGCCCGGCTCCAAGAATCCGGCGCCGGGGTATTACGGGGACAGCTCTAGAAGTTCCCGCCGGCAGCGTATACACTAACCGATGTCAGGAGAAAATCTATGCCCAAAAAAATCACTAAAGCCGTAATCGCCGCCGCTGGCCTGGGAACCAGGTTCTTGCCCATGACCAAAGCCATGCCCAAGGAAATGCTGCCGATCATCGACAAGCCCATCATCCAGTACGTGGTCGAAGAGGCGGTCGCCGCCGGCATCACCGACATCATCATCGTAGGCAGCGCCAACAAGCGCACTATCGAGGACCACTTCGACCACCAGTACGAGCTCGAG
>CAZGZY010000085.1:0-5226 GCA_964530365.1 uncultured Candidatus Saccharimonadales bacterium | reverse complement strand
CGTGGGGCTGTAGCTCAGCTGGTAGAGCGCTGCATTCGCATTGCAGAGGCCAGGAGTTCGAATCTCCTCAGCTCCACCAGGAATTATTACAGATATGTGAAGTTTGGTTTTTTCGCATAATTTAGTAATTCTCTATCTGCTGGCATAGTTCATATCTTCATCTCCTATATTGCTTCGTGATAGCTTTGCTATAATAAGCTCAAGCATTATGAAGCCTAGGTATTTAAATGATGAGCGAGGTGTTGTATTTATCGCTGAGCTGGTTTTGCTTGCTATTGTGCTCGGCGTCATTGGCTTTGCTCTGTACACTGTCATTCATGCGCGGACCAAACCAGCCCCTACGGCCAACAAAACACCGCTCACCACCCTAAACTCAAATTCTAAAATCCCAACTGGCTGGAAAACCTACACCAATTCCGCCACTGGCCTCACCTTCGGTTACCCCAGCACCCTCACGCCGAATATCAATCTCCCTGCCTCCAGTAAGGCTATAGCTTTTACAGTCAAGGTCCAGCCCACAAACCAAATTCCCGATGCCACGCTCTGGTACGGCCCTGATGTTGCCCGCGAAGAACAGGCTGCCTTGCAAAAACACGACCTCTCCGTCACATCCCAGGGCTTTCATCCTAGCCAACTCCTTTCACTAGGTGACGGTGCGATCGGCGCCTCCGCCATGATTCTTGATGAACTTGCCTGCGACGATGTCAGATTCCAACTCGAAGCCCACATTTATCGCAATAACCAGCAGATTATGATCATCCTGTCCGATCCCAACGTCGAGGCCATAAAGGCCGCCAACCCTAAGTACTTCACCATCAACCCTGATTGTACCGGCGATGCCCAAACCAAGATCTGGAAAAATTCTGAAACCTTCGACAATTTTCCGGCCGATGTGGCCGCCGATAAAACCGACCCCGAGTCCAGGAAGTGGTATACCACTTTCCAGCAAGTCCTATCCACTATCTCTTTTCAGTAGATCGGGATCTGCCGAAGAAAATCAGCTAGCTCCTGGACTACAAGACCCCTCGACTTCAGCGTTTTTACTCTCATCGAGGAGTTGGCGAATCGCCTTTGTTTTGATTTCAAGGTCCTCACCAAAAGTTATATTACCGTCCCCTATGCTCCACCAGGAATTATTTACAGATAAGAAAACCGCAAACCGTGCGGTTTTCTTAGTTTTTAGCGATTGCCATATCCGTTGCATAGTTTGGTCCCTTTATGGCTTATAAGGTACATAAAATGCAGCCGCTCATACGGGCTGAACTTCGGCTCTGATATACTGCCACCATGATTAGAGCTATCATTTTCGACCTTGACGGTGTCTATTTTCCCAACGGCAAAGACACCTTCATAAAAGCTCTCGGCGAGCACGGCGTTTCTGAAGATGGGGCCAAGCGCGTATTTCTGAAGAGCGATGAAATGAATAATCGCTACAAGTTGGGCACAATGACCAATGATGAGTATTGGACGTGGGCCGCGAGGGAGTGGAAAATTGATCTTTCGCCAAAAGAACTTGCTGATTTGCTTGCGGCTAGCTATAGCGTCGATCCTCAAGTTGAAGCAGCAGTGAAATCGGCTCGTCAGCATGGGTATAAAACGCTGATTTGTTCAAATAATTTTCCTGCCCGCGTGAATGGCCTACAAGAACGATTTAGGTTTCTCGACTACTTTGACGCGGCGGTATTCTCGTACGAAGTCGGCGCTACCAAGCCCTCAGAAGCCATATTTGCAGAACTAATAAAACGCTCGGGCGTATCGGCTGATTCGATTGTTTTCACCGACGATGACGTGGACAATTTAGCTGGCGCCAAGGCTCTAGGGATTAACACCTTCATGTATGAAGGCTTCAACAAATACATCGAACAGCTTAAAGAGTTAGGTGTAGAACTATGATCACGAGCAACGCTCCAACCAACTATGAATGTCCGATATGTCTTGGCCTTCAGGGCAGCGATAGTCCTAAAACATTGGTAAAACCCACCGATTTTGTCTATAAAGATGGCCTGGTAACGGCATTTATTAACTCCTTCTTTATGGGCAAGAACGCCGGGCATGTGATTGTGGTTCCGAATGAGCACTTCGAGAGCATTTATACGCTGCCGCCGGAACAAGGCCACCGTATTTTTGATGTGGCTCAAAAAATTGCGCTCGCAATGAAAGAAGCTTATCAATGTGACGGCATTACGACACGGAACAACAACGAACCGGCCGGCGATCAGCACGCTTTCCATTTTCACTTCCACGTATTCCCGCGGTATGAGAATGATGGTTACAACTCCGTAGCTCCGGCCGACAAACGATTGGCCGAGCCAGAGGAGCGAGCAGGCTATGCCGAAAAAATAAAGAGAGCGCTCGAAAACCAAAAATAAGGCTAACACCATCCGCTTGCCTCGCTTCCATCAAGCAGCTGGCGTATTTCCTGAACGTCAACTTGTGCTAGCTCCGCTGGTGTTATCTTACCGTCCCTTATGCTCCGCCATTAGAAATATATTCGCCCCCATTCTCATCAAAGGTGGACAAAAAAAGGGCTTGCAAAGGCATAAAATTTCCGCATAATATTACCTAATACTTACAGCCATAGGAGACGCAGTGTACAACCCAACCGACGCCCAGTGGGTTTAATTAACCCCCAAGGCCAATAGATACGCAAAACACCGACATCGTGCGGTGTTTTTTATGCTCAAAAATGGTTACGGTTCTGCCCTCCCGTGGGTTATTATTGCCGGCCCAGCCCACCAGTTACACTGCCTACAAGGGGGTTTGGTATAGTTAAGGGCATGAAGATTCGACCATATAAGCCTGGCGACGCCGCCGCTGTTGCCGATATAATCCGCCGGGATTTGGTTGAAGTTAATAACGCCGATTATACTGCCAAGATCATCACGACCATGATCGAGCAGTATAGTCCGCAGGCGCTCGCCAAACTGGCGAACAAGCGGGAAATATTCGTGGCCGAAACCGAAACGGCAATCATTGGGACCGTAAGCCTCCAAGGAGACACCATATTCACCTTGTTTGTCGACCCAGCCAGACATGGCCAAGGTATCGGGAGCGCTTTAATGGATTACGTTGAAAATCTGGCTAGGACGCGGGCAAAATCGCCGGTCGTTGTCGCTTCCAGCCTTACCGCCCTTAGTTTTTACCTCCACCGGGGGTACAAGGAAGTTCGGAAATCTTTCGACGATGGTCGGGTTGTGGGTATTATCATGCAAAAAGAGCTTAGCTAGCCGAGCCGTTATTCGTATCCACCCCAACGGCCTCACGGACATTGGCGAAACCGTCGCGCTCGAGCAGCCGAGCCAGCCCCTGGTTGATTTGGCCGATGAGCTGCGGGCCTTCAAAAATCATCCCGGTGATCAGTTCCACCAAGCTTGCCCCCAGCCGGATCTTGACGTAGGCATCTTCGGCCGAAAAAATGCCGCCCACGCCAATAATCAGAAACCGGCGGCCGTAAGTTTGGTACGTGCGCCAGATAAGGTGGTTGCTAAGCTCCCAAGTGGGCCGGCCGCTCAGGTTGCCGCGCACCGTGTCTGGCAGCGGGTCCATGAGCTTCGCCTGCCCCCGGTCCTTGGCCAGGTTGCTGATGGTGACGCCGGCCACCCGGTGCCGCGCCGCCACCGCCAGCAGCCGGTCAAATTCGTCCCAGGGCAGGTGGCAGGGCATCTTGATGAACACCGGCTGGGTGAGGCCAACCATGTCCACCGCCGCCAGCAGTCGGTCCAGCTTGCCGGGCGTCGTAAACGGCTCGCCGCCGTAGGTATTGGGGCAGGAAATGTTGAGCGTAACCATGTCGCCCACGCCCGCCGTGGCGATCGCGTGCAAGCTGCCCACATAATCGTCGACGGCGTCATTTTCGCTGCAGGCCTCGGGCGAGTTGGTTTTGGCCACCGAGATGTTAATCGGGAACCCATCCGTGGCGGCTGCCGGGAGCGCCTGCAGCCGCCCGATAACCCGCGCCGCCCCTTGGTTGGCAAGGCCGGCGTACACCACCAGCGACTTGGTGTTGGGCAGCCGGTGAAACCACGGCCGCGGGTTGCCGGCGCATTCCCGGAAGGTGACCGAACCGCCCTCCATGAAGCCAAACCCCACTGCTCTCATCAGGGGGACCAGCTCGAAGTTTTTGTCGAACCCCGCCGATAAGCCCACCGGGTTGGCGAAATCCAGGCCTTGCAGCGTTTGCGCGAGCACCGCCGGATTGGTGTAGGCCCAGGCGCCGCGCACCAGCCGGCGGGCTGCCCCGCTGCCCTGCACCCAGGCGCCCGTTTCTAGCAAGCGGTTGTGGACGGTGTCCGGGGCTATCCGAAACAACACCGGTTTGGCAACTTTCTGGTAAACGTAGCCGCTAGCCCGGCTCACTACGGTATTCATGGCGGCATCATATGGGCAGGCGTCTTGGCTGTCTGTGACCTGCTTCATTGACGCTAAGGCCGCTCTCGAATTTGGAGCTCATTCTGTACTCAAAAAGCTTGTGGTTACGGCTATGGCCAGGTAAAATATTAGCACCATCTTATGTGAGTGGTGTTGCCCCCAGAGATTTTGTTTTCCCAGCCACAAGTGCCTCTCCAACCCCCACCAACCAACCCCACCCGGCGCTGGCGGAGGTGGTCTTTAGTTATTCTTGGTGGTCTGGTGCTGTTGTCGGGGGTTGGATACGGCATCAGTGTGGTTACTGGCCGGGGCTCTAGCCCCAAGACCACCCCACAGCCGTCGCCGGCCTCGGCTGTGAGCGCCACCGAGCGCTCAAAGGTCGCCGACAAGCCCCTTGGTTCCACCCAACTCGACGTCACTAGTCTAGTCGCCCAAAACGGCGACATCGGTACGCTACTAGTTAAAGCCCTCGAGGTAGCGGAAAACATCGCCCTCCAAGGCAACCTAGCCGTTGGTGGCGACGGCACATTTGGCGGCGTCGTTAAGGCCTCCAACTTCCAAGGCGGCGGCAGTGGCGTGACCGGCGTGGACGCCGCCTTACTCAACGGCCAACCCGGCGCGTTTTACCAGAACCTCGCCAACACGACAGGCGCGGTCCGGCCGAACCAACTACCGGCCAATGTGGCCTTCCGCGACAGCCCCAACACCTTTACGGCGTCCAACACCTTTGGCGGCACTACTACCGTGCAGAACCTCACGCTCGGCTGGGCGCTGGGTGTTGGCCTGGGCGGTGCGGGGCTGGCCGCGGTCGCGGTCCAAGGGGTGCTCTATGGGACGGGGGGCCCGTCCCTCGCCTCG
>CAZGZY010000084.1:0-5367 GCA_964530365.1 uncultured Candidatus Saccharimonadales bacterium | reverse complement strand
GTCTTCGTCAGTTGAACCGTTGACGACCTGCTGTCCGTCAACGGCCGCTTGCACCGAAATCGGAATCGATTCCGGTCCGAACCAGGTCACACTCACCCATGCCTTTTTGCCGGACGTTCTGCCGCTCGAGGTGGCCAACGCCACCCCGCCGATCAGCAGGGCGGCCACGACAAGGGTCGTGAGGCTCGTTCGAACTCTCGTTACTGACATGTCAAGCACGCTCCCGTCTCCGCGCATCTGGGTACGCGGACAAGAAGATCGTGCCTAAATCATACTATTTTGTCAAGAGTCTTTAGAATCTAACAACAGTTCCAGATCGGCAATAATTCAGACCCGGTCTAGTGGCACCACAACCCGCCGTACTGAGGCAGCTCACCGGCAGCGGCGTAGTACTGGGGGTTCCAGTCCGGCACCATCTGGTTCACATCCATCGCGATCGCCCGCGATCCGTCGCTGGACGCAAACGCCCAGGTGTCAAAGCCGGGCACCTCGCCCTCCTCGCCGTAGACCGTCGTATCGCAGCCGCCGGTTAGGCTCAGGTCGTCAAAGCTCGCCTTAATATTCCACGACCACAGCCCCAGCCCCGCTCCAAACCCAGCCGGGAACAGCCCCGCCGGCAGCGTAATCGGCACCGTGGTCTTCATGGCGGTCATGAGGCCAGCCGGCAAGGTGTGGCCGGGGATCGTGTTACCTACCATCGCCCGCATAAAGGTGTTGAGGTCCGCCGGATTCGAAATAATCGCCCCCGTGGCCCACACAAAGCTCGGGTTGAAGTCGGTTAGGTCATACACCGGCCCCACGATCTGCGCGCCATTGCGCCGCACGTTATAGGTGTAGCCCTGGGCATGCGTGCCGCTTATGCTCGTTTCGGTGGTCGGAAAGCTCGTGGCCGACAGCCCCAGCGGCGAGATGATGCGATTTTGCACCAGCGACTGCACCGTTTGCCCCGTAGCCGCCTCCACCACCATGCCCAGCACAATGTAGTTCGTGTCCGAATACTCCGCCTGCCCAGCCGGCAGCGAGTGTCGGTTTTGTGAACTAATCAGCCCCACCAGCTGTGCCGGCGTCCAGGTTGTAAACCTAAAACTCGGGTCGTACTCCGGGTTGCCCGGGATGCTCTTACGAATTACCTGCACCAGCAGCGAGTTATTGCCGGTCTCGAGGTAATCCGGGATCCCGGAGGTGTGGTTGAGCAGCTGCTGCACTGTCACATTGCACCCGTACGGCAACAGCCCCGGCACCCAGTGCTCCACTGTGTCGCTCAAATTCAGCGCACCCTCGGCCACCAGCTGCAGCGTGACCTCGCCCATAAATGCCTTGGTGACCGATCCAATCCGGTCCTTCATGCCTGGCGTAGTCTGCGCGCCAGAGATCACATTTGCCACGCCCGCCGCACCCGACTCGCCGGCGCTATCCACGCCCCACGCGCCCGGCAGCCCGGTGCTCACCATGCTGTCGGCCGCCGCCTGCAGGTTCGATGTCGCCGCAGTTGTTAGCGGCATCAAGGCCACCGCCGCGCACGCCACCGCCATACTAACCGCCCGCCCATCACTAAAGAATTTACGCATGCCAACCCTCCCGTTGTAAAATAATGTCTCTACTAAGCCTTAGTTTTGTCTGCCCGCTTGCTAGCTTGCGGCAATTCAACCACGAAGGTCGAACCTTTGCCTACCTCAGACGATTCCAACGCAACTGTGCCGCCCATGCCTTCTGCTAGTAATTTTGAAATATACAGGCCCAGGCCGGTACTTTGCGTGTCATTTCGAGTCAAAATACTGTCACCCGCCTGCTGGAATTTTCGGAATAATAGATGTTGCTGTTCTGGCGAAATGCCCACGCCGGTGTCCGTCATCCGGATTCTGACCTTTTTGCCGGCGCTCTCCACACCAATCGTCACGCCACCCTGCTCGGTAAATTTGATCCCGTTACTCAGCAAGTTAACCATAACCTGCCGCAGCCGGTCCTTGTCGGCCACCGCCAGTAGAGCCCCCTTGCCCTTCGACTCCACTTTTAGCTGCAGTTTCTTGCGCGAACCGGTAACGTCGTACTCGCGCACCACCTGTTGTGCCAGCTCAACCGCGTCCACGGCTTCGGGTTTAAACTCAATCTTGCCCATCTCCAGCCGCGACATGTCCAAAAAGTCGTTCACGATGTCGATTAACCGCAAGCTGCCGCCGTGAATATCGGCCAACATCTGCTGGGCGTCGGGGTCTTTTAAGTCGTCGCGGTAGTATTGGATCAGCATCGAGCTATTGCCGCGAATGGCCGTCAACGGCGTGCGCAGTTCATGCGACGCTATCGAGAAGAATTCGTCCCGCGACCGCTGCAAGGCCTTTTCTTCCGTCACGTCTTCCATTAGCAACACCGTCCCCACCACTTGCTGGTGGGCCGCTTCACCGCTAAGTACCGGCATGAAGAAGAAGCGGAAGAACCGTGGCCCCATCGAAACTTGGCGCTCAATCGGCTTGCGGGTTTGCTGCGCTTCGTGGATGCAGTCCATAATATCCAGTACGCCTTCGTAATCGGTGTTCATTTGCCGCAAAACCGCGGTGGTGGCGGCAGGGTCGGCCGGGATCGGGTGGTTTACTAGCTTTCCGAGGAGCTCATTGGAGAACACAATCTGGTCATGCTGCGAGATTACCGCAAAGCCAAACGGCAGGCTCTTAATCGACGCCGTTAGCTCAGCCTGGGCCTCGGCCAGCTCACGCGTGCGTTCCACCACTTTTTCTTCCACCAGCGATTTCTCGTGCTCCAGCGCGGACCGGGCTTGCTCCAGGTTACCGAGCATATTATTAATGCCCTCGGCTAGTCGTCCTACCTCGTCGCGCTGCTTTGGCACCCGCACGCGGTATGAGCTCTTGCTGCGTCCCTCGATGCCGCCCACATCCTGCGCTAGCCGTTGCACCGGCCCCACCACAAAGCGGTTCAAGAGCCAGCCCAGCACCACCGCCAGCACTACGCCGATCGCCACCATCAAGTAAATCGAATACAGCAACGTGCGCTGGCCCTGTTGGAAGCTGCTGCGCGGCTGCTGCACGCTCACAATCAGCGCCGGTTGGCCGGCAATGTCTTTCACCACGCTATAGCCGGCCACGGTCTTATCGCTTAGCGGCGTAATCGCCAATTTGCCCGCCGCGGCCGCTGTCGTCTGGCGGTAGTTCTTCACGTCGGCCGGTAGGTTCGTCGCGTCGTAGGCGTAAAACTTCAGCGGCAGTTCGGTCAGCGAGCTTAGCTCGGCTACTCGCGTGTCGTTTAGGTACGTCCCAAACACAATTGTCCCATCCGATTTTAAGGTTGGGTCTTCGTTGGTGTCCAAAATTGAGCGCGTTACGAGCAGCAACGGCCCTTCCGGCAGCATTACCAAGCCGCGATGCTCTTGATAGTCGCCCGGCACCGCCAAGATCGGGTTAGTCGGTACTAGAAACTGCTTCAAGCTCTCTGGGTAGTCAATCGTCTCGAACTTTTCGATATCGACGCCCGTCCCGTATACCAATTTACCCTTGGTGTTATAAAAGCCCATAAAATTATAATGCTGCCCGGCGAGGGTATCCGGCACTAGGTTGGCGTCGATGTAATCTTGGTTATGGTCCTTTACAAACTTGTAAGTCTCCGACCACCCCGACCAGTCCGAGCCCTTAGCGCTCATTTGCGTCATGGTGTAATCCACCGCATCCACCGCCCGCTGGACGTTTTTCGTCATTTCGTTTGACTCAACCTGCCCAAACCCTCTGAGCTGCACCGTCTGCATTACCGCCACAAACCCGCCGACCATCACTACAAGGAAGGCCAGAACAATCAAAAGTGTTTTATTGCGAATACCCATGTGCTGACAGTATGGACTAAAGCATAAGCTTTAACAAGGACAGAGATCACTATGGTGCGACTAAAACCTCAGGCGACCTCACTGTGCGCCCGGCATGAGGCCGCGTAGGTTGCAAAAGCAATGAGAATATGTTAATATAACACTAGTCCTCACGCACCCAACAATCGAACGATCGAAGGAGCACCATGAAGCGACTCACCGGCCTTGCCGCTCTCGCTGGCATCGCCACCCCACTGGCCGTCTTGTCGGGCTGAACCTCGGACGCCCCCAAGGCGCCCACCGCAGCCGCCCCGACGACGCCGGCCAGCGCCAGCGCCACCGCGGCGCCGGCAACGCCCTCGGCCCCGGCCGTCACGCCGAGCGCCGCCGCCAACCCCACGTCGGCGGAGTTCTGCGCCCCGCGGGACGGTTTCTGCATCACGTTCGGCGCCCCGGCGTCGGAGGTGAGCACCTTCACCGACATCGCCGAGACCAGCTCCGGCCCGCGGCGCGCGGACATGTACTGCGCCGGCAACGTCACCCTTCTGGTGTACACGCCGCGCGAAACCAACCCTCGCGCGGCCCTGCTCGCCAGCCGCGACTGGTCGTTTCGCCACGACGCCGCCACCTTCAAGGGCAACCCCGCCATCCTGTACGCCATCCCCGGCGACCACCAGGCGGCGAACGACCCGTTCCGGGACGTTGTCCTGAAGGTGTACCACGGCGGCAAGATCTACGAGCTCTTCATCGTCGCGCCGCGGGGCTTCGCCTCCACGGCGGATATCAGAAACTCGCTCCGCTTCACAACTGCGTGAGGGCTACGGCTCCGGGTTCGTCCACCAAGGACGACACCCGGAGCCGTTAGCTTTTTATAGCCCACCAAGGTAGGCCGCCCAAATCCTCGAGCACCCCCCACTAGGCCGGAGTAATGCGCTTCTCCAGCTCTAGCCACCCGTCCACCACGCCGGGCAAATCCGTCGCGGTGAGCGTCGGCTTGCCCCGCGACGACTTCGCCTCCCCTAGCTGCCATGTTACGTTGCGCACGTCGCCGATTACCGCAAACGCGCTCACGGCCTTCTCGTCCTCCTCGCTAAACGCCCGCACCGACCGGTACCCCTCCAGCCAATCCCGGAAATAATCCTCCGAAAAGAGCAGCACGCCATATGGCTCCAATCCTCGCCAACATTACCCGGCGCTGTCAAAATCAAACACCGTCAAGGTGTCGCCATCCCGATGAACGTTATCGAGCGTGAGATCCATGTGGTTCACGCCCCAGTCGAGCGTCGGGCTTGCAATGGCTTGCTTCAACCGCTCGCCCAGCGCCACCACCCGCTCCCACTGTCCGGCCCGCACCAAATGTGGCTTCATCCGTTCAATCTGCTGCGTAATCAACTTGTGCGCGTCATAAGGTTCCCGGTGCAGGGGAGTGTGAAAGCTGTCGGCTGCCTGGTGTATCTGCGCCGCCGCCCGACCCAGCATTATGTAAGTGCTACGTTCTGCGATGGGCTTTTTGCCTGGGGCCCATTCAAACAGCACCGCCGCCCGCTCCGTGCCATCGATATCAA
>CAZGZY010000083.1:0-5380 GCA_964530365.1 uncultured Candidatus Saccharimonadales bacterium | reverse complement strand
CATTAACTTCCTGGACGGGCTCGACGGGTTGGCTTCGGGGGTGAGCGGCATTGCGGCCACCGTGATGTTCGCGCTGGCGGTGGGGCCGCACGTACACCAGCCGGCGGTGGCGTTACTGGCGATTATTTTGGCCGGCGCGGCGTTTGGGTTTTTGCCGTACCATTTTTACCCGGCGCGGATTTTTATGGGCGATTCAGGGGCGTATTTTTTGGGCTTGTGTTTGGCGATGCTGGCAATTTTCTCGGGCGCTAAACTAGCGACCGCGGCGCTGGTGCTGGGGTTCCCGATTGTAGACGCGCTGTGGGCGGCGCTGCGGCGGATTGCCCGCGGCCGGTCGCCGTTTAGGGCTGACCGGGGGCATTTCCACCATTTGCTGCTCGACGCGGGCCTCAGCCAGCGCCAGGCGGTGCTGGTGTTGTACGCGGTGTCGGTGGTGTTTGGGTGCGTGGCGCTGGTGTCGAGCTCGCTGATTAAGCTGGTGGCGTTTGGTGCTTTGGTGACATTGATGGCCTTTTCGATTGCGGGGCTGATAATGGTGGGGCGGGCTCGTCGGCGCAGAGCTCCGACAATTTAAGAAACCACCTATGTTTGTTGCTGCCTAGTTGCGATGCTAAGATGAGGTAGTAACCGGGGGAGCGCCCACATGCATCCAAAGTATCTTCAAGAGCTCATCCGCAATCTGCAGGAGTTCTACAAGTGTCCCTCGTGTGAGACGAATTACCATTTTGATGATATTCGGTTTTTGGGCGAAATTGACCTGTACTGCTTCGTGCAGCTGTCGTGCCACAACTGTTCGCTACCGGTTTTGGCAACGGTGAGCGTGAATGGCAAGGGTGGGGCGAAGCGCAAGTCCGATTTGCGCCAGAGTGAGGAGGCCAAGTTTGCCTCAAAAGGGGCGATTAGCGCGAGCGAGATAGCGGAATTTCACCGGTGGATCTCGAAGAGTAAGAATTTTGTAAAAAAGAGCAAGTAAAGGAATACTACAGTAATGGAAAAGATTGAGCTCGAAGCGTCTAAACGTAGCGCCAAAGGTAAGAAGAACCGTCTATTGCGGGCCGGGGGTAAGGTTCCAGCGGTGGTCTACGGCCGTGGGGTGAAGTCGGAGCCGATTGAGCTGGACTCCAAAGTGATTGAGCGGGCTTACCGGCAAGCGGGCGGGAACAAGATTGTGGCCCTCAAAGTGGGCGAGGGTAAGGCCCGCAACGTATTGATCCACGAGGTGCAGCAGGGTTCGGCGCGTGGGGAATTAACCCATGTGGACTTTTACGTGGTGCGGATGGATGAGGTCTTGAAGGCCGATGTGCCGTTGCACTTTGTGGGCGAGTCCACGGCGGTGTACCAGGGCGAGGGGACGCTGGTAAAGACGGTTGAGACCGTGGAAGTGGAGTGCTTGCCAGGCGACCTGCCGGAGTCGTTGGAAGTTGATATTGCGGTGCTGGACGACTTCGAGAAGACCATTACCTTGGCCGATCTGGTGATCCCGGCCGGCGTTAAGCTGATGGAGGAAGACCTGGCGATGGTTGTAGCCAAGGTTGAGCCGCCGCGCACTGACGCAGAGATCGCCGAGCTGGAGGAGGCCTTGAACGAGGCTGAGCAGCTGCCTGAGAGCGTCAAAGAAGAGGCGCCGACGGTGGTGTCTGAGGAAAACGAGGGCGACAAAGACCGCCGCGATAAGAAATAGCGATTGTGCGAACACAAAAAAACGGGGCCCGAAGGGGCCCTGTTTTTGATTGGATGATTTCGTTGTGGGAGGGGCCTATGATGCGGCCCCTCCCGTTCAACGCTGCGGACATCTCCTCCCGAGGCGCTACGCGTAGGCGGCGAGCGTGGCTCGGAGCAGGCTGGCGACCTCGTGGGCCGTCGGCCGGTGCGTGGGGTTGCGCGCCAGGCACTGCGCCAGGGCGGCCCGCAACGGGGCCGGCACCTTGGCGGTGAGCGGCGCGATCCAGCCGTTGCGGGCCTTCCTGAGGATCTCGTCGGTGTCCTCGGAGGCTCCATATGGGCTGCGGCCCTCCACCATCGCGTAGATGGTGGCGCCCAGCGACCACACGTCGCTGCGAGCGTCGGTATGACCCAGCAGCTGCTCCCAGGGAGCATAGCTGGGCGTCATTGTCACGCCGCTGGGCCGCTCAAACTGGTCGTGCCAGCTGTGGCTGATGCCAAAGTCCAGCAGATGAGCGTGCCCGTTGAGCATCACGTTGCCGGGCTTGATGTCCCGGTGGATGATGCCCCGCTCGTGTACTCCGGCCAGCGCTTCGGCGAGTTCTGCGCCATAACGGGCAGCCTCCTGCCAGGAGAGTTGGCTGCGCTTTGCGATGGCCTTCGTTAGCCTTGTTCCGGGTACGAATTGCATCACGAGCACCGGGACACCGGCGTGCGTGACAAGCTCGTACCGGCGGGGAATCCGAGGGTGGTGGATCTGACCCAGCAGAACCGCCTCGCGGATGACCGCGAAGATCGCGAAGGCCCGTTCGGACGCCCTGTTCCAGGTCGGGAACTTGCACACCACCGGGAGGGTCTCGATGTGAGCCAACCAGACCTCGGAGAAATAACCGCTGCTGAGTCGCTTGGCCAGTGTGTAATTGCCGATCTGCTGGCCTCTGGTCAGCTTGTGCCTTGGAGCGGGATTCGTCGCGCGTGCGACCACAGTGGGTGCGTCCAGTACGGCCTGCACAGTCTTTACCTACCTTCGGGGAGGGGGTTGGATGTATAGGGTACAGCGTTGAACTGTTTGATATTATGAACAATTATGCCTGGCTAGTCAATAGCTATCAGGAGTAATTTCTGCCCCATTGTGTAGGCAATTTTTGGCAGAAAGTGCCAAAAATTGTTGAGCGGTTTCCAAGATGTATCGCCGCGGGAGGGTTTTGAGGCGAGCGCGATGAGCTAAAGGCGCTGGTTCAGTATTTCTCCAGTTCTTTCTTGAGCTGGGCGCTGGTGGCGAGGTCGCTGCGGTCAGTGAGGTAGCGCACGAAGGCGACCATGTTGAAGTGTTTGAGGGTGGTGAGCACGATGCGGGCGACGTCGGTGGAGGCGATGTCGGTTTGGCGCAGGTCGAGGAGTTTGGCTTCGATGGTGTCGGTGACGGCGTCGATGGTGGCGTCTTTGCGCGGGACGTCCCGGAAGGCGTCGTAGAGGCTGGAGAAAAGGGTGGCGCGGCTGTAGACACGCGGTTTGCCGGTGGGGTAGGTGACTTTGAGAAAGCCCAGGTCCGGCGCTTCGTAGGTCGTGAAGGCCTTTTTGCAACCCAGGCAGCGCCGCCGTCGCCAAATTTGGGTGCCAAATTTAGTTGTGCGGGAATTATACACTTCGGTGTTTGAAGACCGGCAAAACGGACATTTCATGACTATATGTTGTCATGTAACTATTGATTTTACCAGGGGATAACTTTTTGAAACGGGGGAAAACTGTTGGGAGTTGGAAACTCAGGGGTTGCCCAGATAGTCCGACACCATTTACAATACAGCTCAACATCGATGCCATAAGGAGAATAAGTGCCAACCAACCAGAGTCGGGTTCAGGAATTGCAGAAACTTTTCTCCGGCTTGTCAGGCCGGCTCGTTATTATTTCGGGGCCGTCGGCCGGAGCGGGCAAGGGCAAGGTGATCGCAGAGTTGCTCGAGATGGCTGCGGAGCCATTGTGGCTGTCGGTATCGGCCACGACTCGCCAGCCCCGGCCGGGTGAGGTTCTGCACCACGCCTACTCATTTATTGATAAGCCCGAATTTGAGCGCCGTGAGCTTGAGGGCGACTTCTTGGAGGCGAACGGTGTGACAGCGGGTAGCCGCTACGGGACGCCGCTGGCCCCCATTTTGGAGCACCTGTCGCGAGGCGACATTGTGCTGCTGGAGATTGAGGTCAATGGGGCTCATTTTGTTCACGAGGTCGTCCCGGACGCCCTCTTTTTGTTTATTAAGCCAACTGATGGCGATCTCGATGAGGACATCGCGGAGCTGCGCCGGCGGATTGAGAAGCGCGGGACGGAAGATGCGGCGGTGATTGACCGGCGGTTGGAGCAGGCGGCTGGTGAACTGCGGGCAGCTAGAGAGCTGGCGTTTTACGATGAGTGGGTAGTGAACGCCACCGGGAAATCGGAAGAGGCGGCGGCGCGGATCCACGATTTGATTCGGCAGCGGGTTGGCCGGTTAAACTAGGTGGTGGGGCTATGGCGCGTAAGGTTGGACTGCTAGCGGGGACGTTTGACCCGACCCATCTCGGGCATGTGGCGTTGGCCCAGGCGGCTTTGGTGGCCGGCGGGCTGGATGAGGTGTGGCTTTTAGTAAACCCTAATCCGGCACACAAAGTGAATGTGTTGTCATATGTACATCGGTTTGCAATGGCGGAGCTAGCGGTTGGCGGCCAATCGGCGGTTAAGCTGGTGCGGGGGGCGGACGCGCAAGTACCCCATACTATGGCTGGTTTTGGGGAGCTAGCGCGGCGGCACGGGGACCATGCGTTTGTTTTTATTGTGGGGATGGATGTTATGGCCGGGCTCGACTCGTGGGAAGAAGTGGAAAAGGTGGTGCGGGAGGCGGCCTTTTTGGTGGCTCGCCGACCCGGCGCGGACGGGCGTTTAATAGATGACTTGCGGGGTCGTTTGGGGGGGTTGGGGCGTCGTTTGGCGGCGCGGATCTTTGATTTTGAAGGCTATAATTTGGCTTCGTCGAAGCAGGTACGGGAGGCCGTGCGGACGGGGGCCCGTCCCGGGCCGTTAGATGACCGGGTGTATGGGTATATTGTGGAGCACGGCCTGTACCGCTAATGCTTGCGTTCGGTTTCTGTACGGTATAGTGTAGAGGCATAGCAAGGGGAGGCGGGATGCGCGAAGAATGTGATGACGTGGTGAGCGTGTTGGCGTCGTTTGCGCCGGGACCGCGCCGCACCGTGCGCGTGACACCCCACATTTTGAAGTGGCGGGGCCGCCGCTACCCGCTTTCGACCATGGGGTTGTACCACCCGGAGCGGCGGGGGACGAAGCGCGTACATATCTTTAGTTTTTCCTCGGGAACCGTGGCGTTTCGGCTGGAGTTGGACCCGGAGACGCTCGAGTGGAAGCTCAAGGAGGCCTACTATGGCTCGTAGGGTTTGCCCATTGGACCAGCAGGCTTGTGATGGAGCTTAGGGTTAACCCCGAGCCGGCGGAGGTAATGCACGTTGACCTCAACTCGGCTTTTGCCATGACCGAGCAACAGGCTAATCCGCTTTTGCGGGGCAAGCCGGTGGGCATTACCAACCGGATGAGCGATTCGGCTATCTGCATCACGGCTTCGTATGAGGCGCGGCGGCTCGGGGTGGGGATTGGTACGCGTACGCGTGAGGCGAGGTGGCGGGCCCCGGGGTTTGTGATGCTAGAGAGCGATACCGCTAAGTACCAGCAGAT
>CAZGZY010000082.1:0-5390 GCA_964530365.1 uncultured Candidatus Saccharimonadales bacterium | reverse complement strand
TGATGACTTGGGATCAGCAAACCAGTGTTTACGGCCAGGTTACCGTTGAAGTGTTCCCGTCGAAGGATGGCAGGTTGAGATTTATGTTCAATCGTGACGCGAAAGGGCGGGCGTGGATTGCCGGTGTCGAGAATGACAGTGAAGTTGGGTCAACCGGTGTAAGGACGTCTTGGGTCGAGGGCGGGGATTTGATTACGCCAGCCTATGAGTATAGGCCTGAGACTAGTGGGGTGGACCAAACCGGTGGTTACGGGAATTATGACGACTTGCACGGTGATTACGTGGACATGTATAAGCATTATTTGAGCAAGGTCCCAATTATTCGAGAGTATGTAGCGTATGCTGCGGCGAGAGCTTCAGGAGCGGGAGGTTTGGCCGAAGTGCCCATAGTTGCGGTGGAGGCCCCTTTGGACGCCGAGCTCTACGGGGCGGATGGTGCGCTGTTGCAGTATACTCAGGATGATGTTGTCAGGTTGGGGGCTGAGTTGGTGAAGGAGGTTGTCCGGAGCCCCACCCATCGTCCGGAACTTGAACGGGTGGCCCAGCGTGCCGTAGATTTGGAGCTGGTGACTCGCGATGAAGACGGGCAGCTTCGCATTATCCCCGGATACGATGCCAGCTATACGTCGCTTGGGTATTTTGTTTTCTACTTTAACCAGCGATGGTTGGCTCTTGACTCAGGGGGCGGGTCGGCGGAGGCCCCTTTGGGCGCCGAACTCGTGGAAAGTCCGAGACCAGGGCCAGAGCCGGGGCGGGAGAGGTTCCCGCGGCTGAGCGATGGGCGGGCCAATGAGCTGCTCTCTTACGCGGATGTGCTGGAAGGGGAGGCTAGGGCCGATTCGCTCAGGCACGCCGCCTCTGACGCGATTGCGCAAAGGTACAAGGAAGTGCTTCAGCAGGCGGTGGCTGAGGTGGGCGAAGATGAGGTGCTGGAACTGGCCGAGAGATTACAAGAGGAGTGCTTGGACGAGCTGGACCGTCTAGGAATTATTCCTACTAGGTTTGCCGAAAGCATTTCGTGGGCTGTCTGGGACCTAGCGAAGCAGCGGTATTTTGCCCGGCACCCCGATGAGACTACCGAGGAGTATCGGCGCGTAGCTGGGGATCCAATTGGCGATAGTGCGGAAGCGCAGCGCAAGCAGACGGAAATAGTTAACCGGCATGTAGGGTGGGAGTTGGATGTGGCCTACACTATTGCGCATGAGCTATCTTTGGATAATTTGGACGCGCCGGTGAGGGATGAGGTCTTGGCTATACTTAATCATGGTAGGCGCAATGATTCGGGCCAGATTAGCTCGTTTGATTTGGCGCGCTTGGGGGAGGCGTTAAGGCGGCAGCCTGGGGAGCGCGACTTGGGGATTGGCGTCGAGGCGCCGGCTGGTCCACCCCCGCCGCCGCCTGACCGGCCGCCGGCCGGCCCGCCTCCGCCAGTGCCACGGATCGTCCCGCCACCAGCTCCGCCGGCTGCGCCCCCGCCAGTGGGTCCGCTGCCTCCTCCGGATGGGCCGCCACTTCCGCCAGACGCGGGCGGCGATGGGCCGGAGGAGCCAAGGCCGCCATTGCGGCGACGGGCTGAGATGAGCGAGGCCGAGATGCGGGCGTGGGACCAGGCTTTGACTAGCGCTGTGGGCCGTTTGAATAAGCTAATGATTACGGATGGTAATCGGTTGCCTGCCCTTGAGAAACTGCGGGCGTACGCGGTTGAGCGCGGGTTGGTGGCGGCGTCGGCGGAAGGTGGGGAGACGAGTTTGGAGCCGGCGGACGCGCGAGCTCAGGGATTTGCGCAAACTTTGGAGTCAATGTTGCATGTGGCCGGCCACCAGGTGCGCTTGGATCAACAAAGAGCCCGCATGGCCGGCCTTGAGCTAGCTTCGGATGTCCACCCGGCGGAACGTTTGGGCCAGCTGGAGGTGCTACGGGCGGAGGTTGAGGCGCTGACGGCTCGCGTCGGGAGGCGTTCGCCGACGGCTCAGCAGGCGGCCCAGGGGCACACCCGGGATTTTTTGAGGGCGCTGGAGGTCGTTACCGGGCGGGTTCGGGCGCAGGTGGCAGCGCAGGAGACGGCGGACCGGGTGGCGCACGAGCGGGTTTTGCAGGCAGCGCGGGAAGCGGCCGAGGCGGCGCGACGCGACGTGCGGCGAGCCAGGGGAGTGCCTGAGCCGGTTGTTGAGGCTCCGCCGGCGCCGCCCCTTAGCCTGGCCGAGCGGGCGCGGGCAGATGTGCGCGAGGAGGTTGCGCGCCTCCGTCGCGAGCCGGTTTTGGCGCCGGCCCGTGAGGGTGTGGAGGGTGCGGGCGAGGCAGTCGCCGAACCGGCGCCGGCCCCGGCCGAAGCCCCGGGCGAGGCGGCCCCGGATGTGCCGGCCGCGGCTGAGACTTCTGTCGAGACGGCCGGCCAGCCGGTAGAAGCGGGTGCGTCCGAGTTGCCGGCGGGAGACCGGACCGCGGCTTTCTCTGGTTTGCTTGAGCAGGCAGGCATGACAGACCCGGGTAGGCAATTGAACAACGCGGAGATTCGGGCGTTGTTAGGCACGGCTAGCTCGGATGACATGCTCGATGCTCTGGTTGCAGAGCTGAACCACCGCGGCATGTTTGAGAGAACGCAAGTGCCGGGTGGCGCTGATACATATGCGCGGCGTAATTCCGCCGAGAGGGGCGTGCTTGACCTAATAGAGCAACGGCGTAGAAAGTTGCGGGATATCGAGCGGGCTCGCCGGAGAGTGGATAGAATTGCGAGGGGAGTATCGGATCTCGATGACTTTGCAGCCGATAGGCATCGGATAGAGAGCGACCAAGAAACTGGTGGCGAGGATGAGGATGTGATTGAACGGGCTCGGGCAGCGGCGCGCCGAGCTCGGATGGCGGGGGCGGGCGACGTGACGGGAGGCGGCGCGGCGGGCGAAGCGATCGCAGATGCGCCGGAGGCTGAGCGAGGGCAGCTGGCGACTGAAAACGATGAGGGTCGCGTAAACCAGCTAGATAGCAAATACGCGGAGCGGTTGAGTGAAGTCCTTGAGCTGCCTCGGAGGCAGCGCCTAGAAGGGTTAGTTACGATGCTCAGTGACGCTCGCCGAGATGGGTTTGTGGCGTCGGCGCCATTTGAGCCTTTTGGGGTTGGCCCGGTCCCTGGCGTTCCCCAGTCGGAAGGTTTTGTGCAGGCAGTTGACGCGGAATGGGAGAATTTGGGCCTGCGGGAACGGCCGCGCCGCGGTTACCGCTCGCACCGCGATTATCTGACTTAGCGGCCGGCGTTGTTAAAGCGCGTGGCCGGTGAGGAATTGCGCGCCGGCCATTTCGCGTTTGCCGGCGGGCTTGAGGCTATCGATGATGAGGCTGCCCTCGCCGGTGTGGACCGCGAGCTCGCCGGCTGGGGTTTTATACACTACCCCCGCTTCGCCCTCGCTAGGCGAGACGCGGGCGGCTGTTACGATGACATCGGTTCCGGCGATGGTCGCGCGGCTGCCGGGCCAACCCAGGTAGGCGCGGATTTCGCGCTCTAGTTGCGCGGCGGGCTTGTGCCAGTTGAGGCGGCCATCGGCTTTTTTAATGAGGCCGACGGTGGAGGCGCGGGTGTTGTCTTGCGGCACCGGGATGATGTTCCCCTCGAGGATCCCGGAGAGTTTGGCCGAAACCAGATCGGCGCCGAGTTCCGCTAATTCTTCGTAGAGGTCGTGGCGGTTTTTTGAGCCTGTGAGCTGGAGCTTGGCGGCGTCGTAGGTGGGGCCGGTGTCTAGGCCGGCATCGATTTTCATAAGGGTGACGCCGGTTTCGTCGTCGCCGTTTAATATGGCGGCCTCGATGGGTGAGGCGCCGCGATAGGCGGGCAGGAGCGAGGCGTGGACGTTAATGAGGCCTTTGGGGAAGAGCTTGAGGACCGAACCGGGGATGATCTTTCCGTATGCCACCACAATGCCGGCTCCAGCGTCTAGAGCCTCTAATTCGGCGCGGATATCGCTGAGGCGCTCCGGCTGGAACACCGGGATTTTTTTGGCGTCGGCGAGCCGTTTGACGGCCGGCGAAGTGAGCTCACGGCCACGGCCGCTTGGACTGTCCGGCTTAGTTACGACCGCCGCGACATTCCAATCCTCGGCTAGCAACCGGATGAGCGACGGGACGCTGAAGGCATCAGTGCCGAAGAAGACGAGCTTGTCGCTAGTGGTGTTGGTCATGATGGCGAGGGTACCTCGGAGGAGGCGGCGGGGATGAACTTGCCATTGGGTTGGAGGCGGAAGAGTTTGCGGGGGTTATCGACCCGGTCAACGAAGACAATGCCGTTGGTGTGGTCGATTTCGTGCTGGAAAACGCGGGCCAAAAAGCCGGTGGCGGTAACCCGGACCGGGCGGCCGTCTAGGTTCAGGGCCTTTACCTTAACCTTGGGGTAGCGCGAAACCGAGCCGTAAATATCTTTAACACTCAGGCAGCCCTCGAGTTCCTCGGTGGGGTCACCTTCGGCTTTGACGATTTCGGGGTTAATGAACACGCTGAAGGATTTGTTGTCTTTGTCGTCAAAATCGTCGCGGACAACGATAACGCGGTAGGGCTTGGCGATCTGGATGGCGGCCAGGGCCGCGCCGAATTCGTGCTCGCGGCTGGCTTCCCAGTCGAGGGTAGCGCTAATCATGCCGGCGGCCAGCTCTTGGGTGTCGGCGTCGATGTGCCCGACCCGCTTGGAGCGTTCGCGCAAGAGGGGGTGAGGGATGGTAATGATGTCTTTGGCTGTCATGCTGGGCTCATTTTATCTGGTTGGGGCGAGATTGTCTAAGATCCGACGAATTTTGAGGTTGGGTTGGGTGCAGGTGATGTTTGTACATAGTTTGACCGGATGTGCGTTGTGGGCCAGACCGAGTTTATGTAGGCGCGAGAAACGTGAGGAGTAGAGTGGGCCTCATCCCGTTATAGGAGGTTTATCGGGTCGAGGTCGGCGCTCCAGCGGTCGGAGGGAAGATTGCGGGCGATGGTAACGAGCGGGGCACGGCGCTTGGATTTGACCGTAACCACCCAATGGTACTTGCCGGATTGGACCTCGAGGAAGGCGGGGGCGGGGCCGGTTACCACAATTTCCGGCAGAGAGCGGAGTTTAGCGACAAAGCTGGTGGCCTCGGCTAGTGTGGCGTCGCGGTGGCTGAGGGCGATAGTGAGCTTCATGAGGTAGACAAACGGCGGGTAACCCAAGAGGCGCCGTTGCTCCAGCTCGGCGGCGGCGAAGGTGTCGTAGGCGCCACTGGCGGCGGCCACGATGGCGGGGTGGTCGGGGGTGTGGGTCTGGATGAAGATTTGGCCGGGACGGTCGCCTCGACCCGCCCGCCCGCACAACAGGGAAAGCAGCAGGTAAGATCGGCAGAGCACACATCTTAAAACAAGTCCCCGCTCAATATATCGTGTGCCCTCGTCTG
>CAZGZY010000081.1:0-5580 GCA_964530365.1 uncultured Candidatus Saccharimonadales bacterium | reverse complement strand
TGGACGCCGGATTCGTATTTGAGCCAGCCGTAAGCTTCGTCGCCCTTCACCTCGAAGATGATTTCCTTGTAGCCGCCGACGTCGGAGGGGCTTTCGGAGACCAGCTCGACGCGCCAGCCGGGTTGGGTCTCGATGAAGCGGCCATACATCCGGAACAGTTCGCCGGCGAACAGGCTGGCTTCGTCGCCACCGGCGCCGGCGCGGATTTCCACGATGGCATTTTTGGCGTCGGCGGGATCTTTGGGCACGAGGGCGAGGCGCAGGTCGTCGTTGGTTTGCTCGAGCTTAGCTTCGAGCTCCGGGATCTCTTCGCGGGCCAGTTCGCCGAGCTCCGGGTCGTCCAATGCCTGGCGGCTGGATTCGAGGCCGGCGGTGAGGCGGGTGCGGCGATCGTAGAGCTCAATGAGCGGTGTGAGCTCCGATTGGCGCTTGGCTAGCTCCACCATTTTGGGCGTGCCAAACAGCGTCGCGTCGGTCATGAGACCAGCGATCGATTCGTATTCGGCGCGGATTTTGGCTTCGGTGGGGTCCATAATGGTTCTCAAATTAGGCAGGTAACAAAAAACGCTCTTGAACCAATTGTATCAGAGCGCTTTTGTGGGGTGCTAAGCTTCAGTTTTGGCTTCGGCTTCGACGGTTTCGGTTTGGAGCTCTTCCTGGATTTGAGTAAGCTCCGGGTCTTTCTTGTTTTCGGCGGCCGCTTTGGCCTCGGCGCGCTTGGTGGCTTCTGCCTGGCGGGCCTTGAATTTGTCGACGCGACCGGCGGTGTCGATGAGCTTCTGCTTGCCCGTGTAGAACGGGTGGCAATTGGAGCAGATTTCAACGTCAATCTTTTCCACGGTCGAGTGACTCGTGAAAGTGGTGTTGCAACCGTTGCAGTGAACGGTGGTCTCGAAGACCTGGGGGTGAATAGCGGTTTTCATAACTGGTAGATCATACTTGATATTGTTGCCTGGGTCAAGCTTGGCGTGTCAGACTGGTGGTGGGGGCTTGTCTTGAGCTCGTAATCCTGTTATATTAGCTCGAGTCATTATTAACGACACAGTATGCGCGTGAATCCTCCCTAGAATGGGTGTGCGCATACGACGATGAAAGGATTTAACTATGGCAGACGTTGCCTTAAAAGAATTGCTTGAGGCCGGTGCTCACTTTGGCCACCAGACCCGCCGATGGAACCCGAAGATGCAGCAATACATCTTCGCGGCTCGCGGTGGTGTACACATTATTGACCTCACCAAAACCGGCGTGATGCTAAAGACAGCCACCGATTTTGCGCGTGAGACGGCGGCCAAGGGCGGCAAGGTACTCATCGTGGGTACGAAGCGCCAAGCGGCCCCCGTGGTGAAGGAAGAGGCCATTGCGGCCGGGATGCCTTATGTGACCGAGCGGTGGCTGGGCGGCATGCTCACCAACTTCCGCACGATCCGCATTCAGGTCCAGCGTCTGAAGAAACTCGAGGCCGGTCTTGAGAGCGGTGAGTTTGTTGGCAAATACAACAAGAAAGAGATTCTCAACTTCACCAACGAAGCCGCGGCTCTTGATCGGATCTTTGGTGGCATCAAGAACATGGACGGCCTGCCCGGCGCCGTGTTTGTGGTGGATGTGCCCAAAGAGAGCATTGCCGTGGCTGAGGCGCGCAAGCTGCACCTGCCGGTGATCGCCATCGCCGACACCAACGCTGACCCCGACTTAATCGACTACCCGATCCCCGCCAACGATGACGCCATCAAGGCGGTTCGGATCATTACCCACGCGATCGCGACTGCCGCGGCTGAGGGCGCCAAGCTCCACGAGGCCAAAAGAAGCGAAACCCAAGAAGCGTAAGACTAGCGAGGAGCAACCATTATGGCAATTTCTGTAGATGACATCAAAAAACTCCGCGACCAAACCGGCGCGGGCATGATGAAGGCCAAAGAAGCGCTGGAAGCCTCAAAAGGCGACTTCGACAAGGCTACGGCCTACCTGCGCGAGAAGGGCGAGGCGACGGCTGCCAAAAAGGCCGACCGCGAAGCCCGCGAGGGCCTGATTGAGGGCTACGTGCACAGCGGCCGGATCGGCGTGGTGGTCGAGATTAACTGCGAGACCGATTTCGTGGCCCGCACGGCGGAGTTTAAGGAATTTGCCCGCGATATCGCCATGCATGTGGCAGCGGCTAACCCCATGTACTTGAGCCCGGAGGCGGTCCCGGCCGAGGTGGTGGAGAGCGAAAAAGCCATCTACCGCAAAGAGGTTGAGGGCAAGCCGGCCGAGATTATGGAAAAGATCGTGGATGGCAAACTGGCCAAATACTACGAGCAGTTTTGCCTGCTAAATCAGCCCTTCATTAAAGACCCCGACATGACCGTTGGCAAACTTACGACCAATTTGGTGGCCAAGCTTGGCGAGAACATCGTTATTCGCCGGTACACCCGGATGGAGCTCGGCGCAAAGTAGCAACTTGGCTTAGAATAGGTAGTAGTTAAGAGCGAGGCGCATATGGTTCGAACATTGGTAGATTCCGCTGGCCCGAAGATGGAAAAAGCGGTTGGACATTTTGGCGAAGATTTAAAAAGCTTGCGGACCGGGCGGGCCTCGGTGGCCATGCTCGATAGCGTCATGGTGGAGCAGTACGGCGCCGTGACCCCGCTGAAGGCGGTGGCGTCGGTGAACACGCCGGACGCGCGCAGCCTGGCTGTGACGCCATGGGACAAGGGGATGCTGGCGGTGATCGAAAAAGCGATCCGCGAGAACCAGTCGCTGGGCCTAAACCCCATGAACGATGGCAACGTGATTCGCATGAGCATCCCGCCGCTCACCGAAGAGCGTCGTCGGGAGATTGTTAAGAGCTTGGGTGGTAAGGTGGAAGAGTGCCGAATTGCGCTACGCAACATTCGCCACGATGTGCTCAACGAAGTGAAGCGCCTGGAGAAGTCCAAGGAGGCTACAACCGACGACGTGAAATTTGCCGAGACCGAGCTCAACAAGAAGATCGACCAGTTTCAAGTGAAGATCAACGAGCTTGAGGCGGCCAAGACTAAAGAGATTATGGAAGTATAACCAGTGAGCAACCCCATCGTCCCGGTGCATTTGGGGATTATTCCGGATGGCAACCGGCGGTGGGCGCGTGCCAAGGGGGTGCCAACGCTTGAGGGACACCGCCGCGGAGCTGAGGTATTTAAAGAGATTGCGCTGGCGTCGTTTGACCGTGGCGTGCGCTATCTTTCGATTTACGCGTTTTCGGCTGAGAACTGGAGGCGGGCAGCGGGGGAGGTGAAGTACCTGATGGAGCTGGTTTACGCTCTTATGACGCGGGAATTTCAGGCGTTGGAGGACCGAGGGGTGAGATTCCGCTTGCTAGGGAGCCGCGACCACCTACCGGCCCGATTGCTTACGGCGTCCGATGAGCTAGAGGAGCGCACGGCGCACTTTACGCGCGGGACGCTAGCGTTTTGCCTCAACTATGGTGGCCAGCAAGAGTTGGCGGAGGCGTTTAAGGCCATAATGCTGGCGGGTGTTGCGCCCGCGGATGTGACGCCCGAGCTGGTGGCGCGGTATTTGTACGCCCCGGAGATCCCTCCGCTGGATTTGGTGATCCGCACCTCAGGTGAGCAGCGGATCTCGGGCTTCATGTTGTGGCGGGCGGCATACGCGGAGTTTTGCTTTGTGGAAGAGAATTGGCCGGATTTCACGGCGGAGGGCTTACACGTGGCCTTGGCCGAGTTTGCCAGAAGGCAGCGCCGCTTCGGCAAATAGGGTACAATAGGGGCTGATGTTAGTAGTCATTATCATTGTCTTATTATTCGCGTCCTTGGTGGTTCTCCATGAGTGGGGGCACTTTATTGTCGCAAAACGCAACGGTGTCGAGGTGGAAGAGTTTGGCATTGGCTTTCCGCCGAAGCTGTGGGGGCGGAAGGTTCGCGGCACACTGTATACCATAAACTTGCTGCCGCTCGGCGGATTTGTGCGGCTCAAAGACGAAGACGGCGCCGAAGGGGCTCCGGGGACGTTTGCGGGCGCACGGTTTGGGGTGAAGGCTAAGGTTTTGCTGGCGGGGGTGGGCATGAATTTGCTGACGGCGTTTGTGTTGCTCTACGCCTTGTGCGTGTCGGGCTTGCCGGCGTTGGGGCCGGGATTTGAACCGGGGTTTTTGAAGTCGACTTATGCCCAACCCAAGCAGCTGATTTTAGCCGAGGTGGTCAAGGGTTCGCCGGCGGCTAACGCGGGCCTGCACCGGGGTGATTATGTGCTGGGCGCCAACGGTACTAAGCTTGAGACCGATGCCGCGTTGCGTGAGTTCACCAAGGCCAACGCCGGGCGGGAAGTAACGCTGCATGTGAGGGCCGCCGGCGACGAGCGCGATGTGAAGGTGAAGCTGCGTGAGCCTAATGCCACTGAGGGTTACTTAGGCGTTGTGAGCCAGCAGGTCTACAAGCTACGCTACGACCCTTTGCGGGCGGTGGTGGCCTCGGTGTACATTGCCGGCGCGCTGTTTGTGGCGACAATTGTGGGGGTACTGTCGCTCATTTGGCATGTTCCGGCGCTAGTGCTTGGGTTATTCTCGAGCACCGTCCCCCAGGCGGCTCAGACCGCTTCCGGGCCGCTCGGAATCTTCTTTATTCTGCAAAGTATCTCGTCTTTGGGCTTTTCGTATATTTTCTTGTTTATGGCCAATATCGCGGTAGCGCTAGCGGCTTTCAACGTGCTGCCATTGCCGGCGCTCGATGGCGGGAGGCTTGCGGTTATCGCGGCGCAGCGGTTTACCAAGCGCCGGATTAGCGCTGAGACGGAATCGAAGATCCATGGCGTTGGGTTTATGGCGCTCATTGGCCTCATGTTGCTCATAAGCGTATATGACTTGCGGAAAAACTTTTAGGTGAGCTGGTGGGGGCGTCATGGCTCTGAACGGGCGCGGGTACTGCCCGATTTTTTGAACGTGCCCTGGTCGATCCGAGATTTGTTGGTATTTGTGGCGGCGTGGTTTGGGATTCAGATCGCGGTGGTGTACGCCATAAAGGGGCTGGCGCCGCTGGTGCCGGGCCTAGCGCAGTTTGTGAGTTTGGCCGTGAGCGGGGATGTTAACGCCAGTTTTGTTCTGGATCTGTTGGACGCGGTGGCCGGTTTTGGCGTCGTGAGCTTGTATTTGCACCATTACAACGTGGGTTGGCGAATGGTGGGTTGGCGGCGGGTGAGTTTGGCGCGGGCGGCGCTGTATTTGGGCGTGATTTTTGTTTTGTTTTTTGTGGCGGCCAACCTGCTACTAGCGCTGGTGAGCGCGCTAGACCCCAGTTTTAACGCCAACCAGCCCCAAACCAACGACTTCACATCATCGCTTGGCACGCACCGGGCGATCGCGCTGGTGGCTTTGGTGTTTTTGCCGCCGGTTTTGGAGGAGACGATTTTTCGCGGATTTATATTCCCGGCTTTGGCTAAGCGCACCGGGGTGATCTGGGGGGCGGTGATTTCGTCGGCGGTGTTTGGGCTAGCGCACGGCCAGCCCAATTTGTTTGTGTACACTTATCCGCTCGGGCTGCTGCTGTGCTTTATTTAAGTTCGTCTTAAGAGCAATATGACGGGGATATTTTTGCATATTCTAAATAAATA
>CAZGZY010000080.1:0-5726 GCA_964530365.1 uncultured Candidatus Saccharimonadales bacterium | reverse complement strand
CTCATGCAGCTTCTTTACTACCGCGTCGAGCCGCACCAACTTGAGGTCGAGGTCGCGGGTCTGGTGAGCCTCGCGCACCTCTTCCATCAACCCCTCAAAGTCAAATTCGTCTTCATAATTCTCGCTTAGCTTCTCGGCATCACGTTCTACCGCCTTAAAGAACTCTTCGTCGACTGTCACCGAAATGTTGAAGTTGGTCAGCGAAAACTCGTCTACCTTATATATGGCAAACAACAGGATGTCGGGGTGGTTGTAGTGCAAAATGCCCATGTTGGCGCCGCGCCGCACGCCGCCCTGGCGGATGCTCGAGGTAATGTCGTTGTAGGTCTGCATGAACGCCACCGGGCCGGTGGTGGTGCCGCCGGAGCTTTGGATCACGTCGCCCTTGGGGCGCAGCCGGCTAAACGAGAAGCCCGTGCCACCGCCACTCTTGTGAATGCGCGCCATGTCCATGGCTGAGTCCAAGATGCCGTTTAGGTCATCTTCCACCGGCAACACGAAGCAAGCCGAGAGCTGCTCATGGGGCTTGCCGGCGTTGAGCATCGTCGGGGTGTTGGCCACGTACTCTTGGCGCGCCATCATGTTGTAGAACGTGCGGGCAATCTCCATGTGCTGGGCGCGCGGGTTCTCGCTGTAGAGGCGTTCGGCCGTGGCAATGTTGTAGCAAATGCGCCACAGCATCTGCTTGGGGCTCTCAATCGGCTTGCCGGCCTTATCACGGAATGCGTATCGGGTACGGCCGATGTACCAGGCGTTCTCGGAGTAGTTGGGCTCGGGCAGGTCATCCGGCGCCGGTACAATGTCTTTACCGATCGCGTAGATTTCTTCCAGACGCTCCCGGTCTTCGGGAGTTTCGGCCTCAACGTTGTTAGCTAATAATGCTTGTGGCGTACTCATAACGGATCCCCTTATTAGTTTTCGAACCTTTTTGCGAACGGGTGGGCTTTTTAGACTTGCTCAGGCGGCCCAGTTCGGTGCGGGCGCCAAAGTGCGCCGTCCGGGCAAGTCCGTTGGGTATTACATGCTGGGTCCAGATACCGGGTGCGGGTGCCGCAGCTCCTTCACCTCGCGCTGGAACGATTCCACGTCGGCAAAGTCGCGGTAGACGCTGGCAAACCGGATGTAGGCCACGTGGTCGAGGCCCTTGAGCTTTTGCATCACCAGCGTGCCAATCAGGTCGGCCGGCACTTCGCGGGTCTTGGCGCCGCGCAATTCTGCCTCGATCTCGTCCACGATGCGGTCAACGTCGGCGCTCGTCACCGGGCGCTTCTTGATCGCCAGCGTAATGCCGGTGCGCAGCTTGCCCGGGTTAAAGCTTTCGCGCCGGCCGTCGTGTTTGGCTACCACGAGGTCAATCTGCTCCACGCGCTCGTAGGTGGTGAAGCGTTGGTGGCAGCCCAGGCATTCCCGGCGTCGGCGTGTCGATACGGCGTCGGATTCACGTTTATCCACAACCTTCGTTTCGCTGAATTCGCAGAATGGGCAGACCATTGCTAGTGTAACCTCCTGTTAAGCTAGCGAAAACCCGCGTTGCGCGAGCTCTCTGGCTAAAACTTTTACACATGTTTTATAGTTGCTGTACCACAACTACTTGTGCTACGTTAGCATTATGGACGCTACATATTGTGTCCGTCAACATTAAAACCATAAACGAGTTCAGACCAATTTCACTCTTTCTCAAAAGAGGTGGGGCAAAGCAGGGGGCATGCGAACCTCTCTTTATTTGGCCATTTGAATTCGCGCGTTAAAGGAGGCCGCCGTAATGATCAAGACCGTTACAAACACCACGTTTAAGGGGGAAGTCCTGGATTCGAAGAATCCGGTGCTCGTGGATGTTTGGGCGCCCTGGTGTGTACCCTGCCGGGCCATGGAGCCGGCCATCGAGGCCCTCGCCAAAGAATTCGAAGGCAAAGTTGACGTTGCCAAACTCAATGCCGACGAGAACCCGGAGCTCGTTCAGCAGCTCGACGTTATGAGCATCCCAACCGTCATGCTGTTCAAAAACGGCCAGCCGGTCAGCCGACTTGTGGGGCTCGCGACCAAAGACCGCCTCTCCAATGCCGTCACGGCCGCGCTGGCGTAGGGGAGCGGGGGATGACGACGCGCCAACTTATCATTATCGGCTCGGGCCCCGCTGGGCTCACCGCCGGCATCTACGCCGGCCGGGCCAACTTGCGCCCCTTGCTCATTGAGGGCGAACCCACCGGCCCCGGCGACCAGCCCGGCGGCCAACTTATGAACACTACCGAGATCGAGAACTTCCCGGGGGTAGAAGGCCTGCAGGGGCCGGAGCTCATGGGCAAAATGCGCGACCAGGCGGCCAAATTTGGCGCCGAAATCATCACTAAGCGTGTCACCAAAGTGGACTTTTCCACCCGCCCGTTTTGGGTGTGGGTCGGCGACGACGAATACCGCGCCGAGACGGTGGTGGTATCCACCGGCGCCAAGCCGCTCACCCTAGGCCTCGACGACGAGTGGCGCCTCATGGGCCGCGGCGTGTCCACCTGTGCCACCTGCGACGGGTTCTTCTTCCGCGGCAAGGATATCGCCGTAGTCGGCGGGGGAGATGCCGCTATGGAAGAGGCCATCTTCCTCACCAACTTTGCCAGCTCCGTTACCGTCTTGCACCGCCGCGACAAGCTGCGCGCTAGCCAGGTCATGCAGGGCCGCGCCATGTCCAACCCCAAGATCAAGTTCCGTTGGAACACCCAGGTGACCGGGCTCGAGGGTGAAGACCGCTTGAGCGCGCTGCAGCTCAAAGACACGGTCACGGGCGAGTCGTCACGGTTGGAGCTAAGCGGCCTGTTTATTGCCATCGGCCACAAGCCCAATTCCGAACTCTTTGAGGGTCAGCTTGAGCTCGACCCCGCCGGCTACATTGTGACCCGCGGTGTCGCCACCAGTATGCCGGGAATTTTTGCCTGCGGTGATGTGCAAGACGCTCGCTACCGCCAGGCCATCACCTCGGCCGGCACTGGTTGTATGGCCGCCCTCGATGCCCAGAAGTTCCTCGAAGACCACGAGGTGGCCGCTCCTTCCGCCGCGCCAGCCAAGACCAAATCGGGTACAGCTAAGTCTTAGTCGGTATGGCGACCCGCCGGTGGCATACGCACTCGCCCAAATTGTGTAGAAATTTTACCTATGTAAAAAATCTACACAATTTTCGGGTAGGGACGTGTTCCCCTAAGGCTGCCGCCATAAATGCTAAAATTGCCTCATATTTACTTTCGTCTGTCGCTCTCAACGAGAAATGGTTTCACTACCGGCCTTGTGGGGCAAAAGTTCAGGCTCTTGTTCCAGGCGGATCTGAAACTTATTCTCAACCGCATCCAGAATCTTTTGCTTGAAAGCCAGTACTTGCGCCGAGCTATCAGCATGCTCATTGACGAGCACCAGAGCTTGCTTGGGCCAAGTCGCCATGCCTGTTTCGGCGTCATGTACCCCCCGAAACCCGGCCTGCTCCACCAACCAAGCGGCCGGGATCTTAAAAAAACCCTGACCAACCGGCCAATGCATCACGCCTTCGTAGTTGGCCTGAAGCTGGCTTAGCTTGGCCTGGTCGATGATCGGGTTGGCGAAAAAAGAACCATTGTTGGCCACAACGGCCGGGTCGGGTAGCTTAGCCGACCGGATCGCAATGATGGCGTCGCGGATAACTTGCGGCGTAAAGACGCGGATCTTACGGTCATCCAAATACTGCTGCAGTGAAGGATAAAATGGTGGTGTAGGATCAGCCCGCGTCAGATGGAGTGTGACGGTCGTGATGAAAAAGCGCCCCCGGTCGACAGTCTTAAACCGGCTAGTCCGGTAGCCGAGACCGCACTCACTCTTGGGCAGCATCACCATTTCTTTTGTCTGAGTGTCATAAGCTTCTACGCTTACCAGCGTGTCGGAGATGTCTTGGTAATACGCTCCGACATTTTGGATGGGGACGGCTCCAGTTGTTCCAGGGATGGAGCTAAGGGTCTCTATGCCATGCATGCCTTCCGCCACCACGCGGGCCACCACACTATCCCAGAGCTCTCCGGCGCCAATGGTGAAGTAATAATCCTCGCCACCCTTATGGTGCCTCTCAAAACCAGTAATCCCGTTTACTACCACGAGTCCAGCGAAGCCTTCGTCGCGCCAAAAAACATTGCTACCAGAGCCAATCATGATCATGGGCATGCCACGTTCATTGGCCCAGGCTACCGCTTCCAGCAGCTCATCGCTAGAGGTTACCGTAACGAGCGCCTTAGCGGTTCCGCCGACCCGCATGGTGGAGTAATTCTTGAGGGGGATATCGGTTCGTATCTGCATATTTATAATGTCTGACGAGCGCTTCCCAGCCCGTTTACGAGCGCGATCAGCTCAAGGGCCTCACTGTCCGTCACCTCTTCGGTGCGGTCGCCGGCCGCCGTTCCGGCTGTGGTGCCGAAGATCATTTCGTTTTGGTATTTCAAAAATCGGTGGTCGCCAAATAACTGGTACCCCGTCTCCCGTACGCCGCCATCCACCCGCACAAACACCTGAACCTTCACCCGCGGTACCGATGCCTCGGCTACGTTGCAGCGAATCAGATAAACCAGCTCATTCTTGCTTGTTAGGTATTTCTTGGTCACAATCGACGCGGTCGCGTCCTGGAGCTTATCGGCTAGAAACCAGCTCACGCTATTCTCTAGCGAGGTCTTGGTGGCCTCAGTGGCGGGTGATTGCATACTCATATCTCTTAGCTTAAATCGAAAGTTGACGCTTGTCTAAAGCTGAGGTCATACTGAGGGTACGTATAAGGGAACTACCATGCCCGAGCAATCGTCCGAACCAACGCCACCGCCCACCCAGCCCCTAGCTTCCGCCCCGTCCACCGCCCCGTCATCGTATACGTCCAGCCCGTTCGCGCTTATCAACCCGGCACTGGCCGGCTTCTCGCGCAACTGGGCGGCCTATATCGGCCTCATCGTGCTTCTAATCGCCGCCGGCCTCCTTGGCTTCGCCCTCTCGGCGGTAGCCGCGTTGCACGGCTACCACAGTGCTCTGGGGGTCATCTTCGTGGCCATCATCGCCTACATCGCACTATTGGTATGCGCCGCGCCGGTGTTTGTGCGGCTTAGGCTGGCTATGGCGCGCGGCCAAAAGACCACCCTGCGCGAGGCCCTCACCGGCGCCTCGAGCCTGGTGCTGCCATTGTTCGGCACGCAGCTACTCGTAGGCCTCGCTGTCTTGGCCGGACTGATCCTGCTGGTAATCCCGGGGCTCATCTTTGCCTTGTGGTTCTCACTCGTGCCGTATGTGGTGATCAACGAAGGCCTGAGCGGCCCCGCCGCCCTGCGCCGCAGCCGTGAGCTCGTGCGCCACCGGTTGGTTGACCTGCTCGGCGTCATATCGCTGGGCCTAGCCACCAACGTCCTGGTAGTGGTACCAATAGCCGGGCCGATTGCCGCGGCCATTATCGGGCTCTTGCTGACGCCCGTCTTAGGCATTCGCTACCTCCAGCTCCATGCCCTCAAGGCCTCGGGCGATGGCCAGGATGTACCGGTGAGCCCCCTAAACTGGCTGGCCATGCTGCTAGCTCTTGTTGGTCTCGGCATTACCTATAATGCCGATGTTCGCCAGATCCAGCTCCGAGACCAACAACTGCAGCTTGAGAATCACGCCCAGGTGTACTAAGCTAGCTAGGCTCTAGTTTAGAGCCGCGCGCCCGTAGCTCAGGGGATAGAGCACCAGTTTCCGGTACTGGGTGTCGGGGG
>CAZGZY010000079.1:4361-5860 GCA_964530365.1 uncultured Candidatus Saccharimonadales bacterium | reverse complement strand
CTTACCAACTTCGTCCGGAGTTTCCTCTCATTCCTCGGCTTGTCGATACCTTCAGGACCCGCCTCCCTCGGTTCTTATCAGGCCATCACCGATCCGCTCTACCAAACCCTGGCCGCGGGCCACGCTTCCCTCGATTGGCTCGTCATATCCTGGCTAATGCTAGCTATACCCACTTCTATTCTCGGAGCCGTCCTACTGCTTCGTCACCATACCAACTATGGCAAATTGCTGGCTCCCAAGGGGCAAAGTAGCTTGCGCGACAAACTAGCGCGCGAGGAAGACATCAGCCAGGAAATGAAGTATTTCTTGGACAAATATTTTTCCGGCAACAGTCTGTCCCGGATCGTCCATCGGCTAGAATTAAGCGAAGGCTTCCGCCTCATCAAATACTTCAAAGGTGGCTCCGATGCCATTACCATCCTAGCTCTCCAAGATGGCCAGGAAGTCGTCAAAAAGATCATCCCCCTTGAGTTTGAAGACCGCCTCAAGGCCCAATACGACTGGCTCAAAGCCCGCAACGGCACCCCTGGCATCGTCCAAGTCCTCGGCGAAGAGCACGCCGGCCAATATTACGCCATCGATCTCGAGTACGACCCCGACAACGAAATGTTTTACGAGTTTATCCACCAAAACCCCATCGCCCGCTCGAAAAAAATCATGGACAGCGTCTGGGAGAGCTTGTTCGATAGCCTTTACGGCCAAACCGACGAGCTAGCCACCTACCCCGAAGCACGCCAAGCCTACATCGACAAACACATCTTCGGCTGTCTCGACAAAGCCGCCACCGTCGATCCCGAGCTCACCCGCGCCGCCGCCCCCGAAAAGCTCGTCGTCAACGGCCGCGAATACGACAACCTGTACCGGATCATGGAAAAAATTAAGCAACACCCCCAGGCCTGGAAAGATATCGCCACCTACCGCCGCTCCAAGGCCGTCCATGGCGACATCATCGTCGACAACCTGCTCATATCTCGCAGCAGTGGGGAAGTGCTCATCATCGACCCCGCCCCCGACGGCAACATTATCAACGGCCCCGTCTTCGACTTCGGCAAAAACATGCAATCCCTCTATTGCGGCTACGAAACTCTGCTGCGCGATGAAGACCCTGTTCTCCTCACCGGCGACAACCACATCAATTACCGCGACCTCTCCTCTGACAAATACCATTTGCTCTCTGAATATATTGGTCAAGAGCTCGCCCCTCGCTACCTATCCGAAGGCGAACAGCGCGCCATGCTCTTCCACGCCGCCGCTCTCTACATTCGCCGCCTCAAGCATCAGGTCTACTACACCCCCGCCAACGTTCTCAAATTCTACGCCGTCGGCGTCAAAACCCTTAATGAGTTCCTCGCCCAGTACGAAAAATAACCAAATAAAAAACGCCCAGCGGGCAGATCGTTGTCCCGAGCCCTCCAAAAAAGAGGGCAGTGGTCCCGAGGGCGGCGACATATTGCAAAAAAACAAATTTTGCCGATACGAACACCAAAAGAATGAAAAAA
>CAZGZY010000079.1:2304-4351 GCA_964530365.1 uncultured Candidatus Saccharimonadales bacterium | reverse complement strand
TTATTTTGTTCCTCCCCACTTCCTAAAAAAAACAAAAAAAAAACCGCCCCCGGGGCATATCGTTGTCCCGCGCCCTCTAATCCGGCGGGCTCGGGACGCGAGGGCTGCAGCTTAGGGCTACAGCCCGATGGTGCCAGCGGATGCCAGCTTGAAGGTCTGGCCGTCCGCTGAGAGAACGGCCACATTGATGCCCCGCATAGCGAACTCATGCGACGGCATATCGGCTGCCCCCATGACGCTGGCCAGCGCTTTGAGCTCCGGCGCCTCGGCCGGGTAGTTATCACGAAAGCGCAGGACGGTGGTGTGAGCGCCCCAACCGCCCCGCATATTCACGCCAGCCTTGCGGATGGCCTCGAGAACGGTGGTCCGCACCGCGTAAAGACCCTCGGACGGCTCCGACGCCACGATCACGCTGGAACGATTGGCCAGAAGCGTCGTGTAGCGCATGGTGGCGCCGAGACGAGCAGCCTCCGACAGCGTGCCGACCGCCCTCGTCACAGCGTCACGCACCGTGTCGATCACCATACGCCACTCTTGGAGTTGGCGCACCGGATTGCCGTGGTGCGTCGGTCGATCAGACAGCGGCTGCAGATCGAAGTCGCCGACTGTGACATGGATCTGGCCGAGGCTGTAGCCGACGGAATGCGGCACCGCCTCTTGGCCTGCCGTGGACAGGGCAGCTAGCGGGTGGGCCAATTTGGTTGGTGGGACGAACGACACCAGCAGGCCACTCAGTGGATTGCTGCCGCTGTCGATTACCGTGCCGTGAACGAACGGACTGTTGTCCGCAAAGCCGCCGAAGATCTCACGCTGCTTAGCAAACCAGTCCTGGAACGTGGGCTCGGCCACGTTCTCACCCCCAAAGGGTCGTAGGAACAGAAAACTTGCCGGGATGTGACACCCAAACAAGGTTTGCATATAATATAATTTTTTGATATAAAAATCAATAAGAACGGCAATTACACAACCCTAAACCACGACCGGCCCTCATCGCGTCTACCCACAAAAAAACTAGTCGGCCGCCTCATCTTTCACGGCCTTAGCCTCACCAAACACAAACCGGTCGTATACCACATAGTTATAAATCAACACAATCACCGCCATGAAGCCAAACGCCCCCGTATTCGCCACAAACTCATAACTAAACGGCAAATGCAGCCCCTGGCTGATCCCGTGCACCCATGCATAAAATCCACCCAGCATAATAAACCACGTCAGCAGTAGGGGACGAATCACCCACATACCAAACCCAGTAAACACCACAAACTTCCCGACCGTTTTCGCCCCGATCTGCCGTCCCCGCCACGTAATCAAGCTATGCGTCAAAAACGCGCACAACAGCGCAAACGTCCCGGATATAATCCCCGCCAAAGCAATCTGGCCGTGGCCCCTCAATACAGTCAAAGTCAGCAGCGTGTAAAAACCAAAATCCAACAGGGTATTGGCAATGCCCACCCCGAGAAACACTACCGGCCGTTTAGCTCGGCTCAATGCTATGCCCCACATATTTCTCCAGCTCTTCCGGCGTCCCAAACGACCCAAACTTGTCCACCGAAGCCGCCAGCACCTTGCCGCCACCCTTCAAGATCAGGTTGTAAAGAGGGGAGATATAATATTCCTTCATCTCAGGCGTTAGCGGCTGGGCCAAAAGCTCCTTCGCCGCCTTCACAAATACCTGCGACCGCCCAAAGTAATAAGCTCCCCAGATCGCCCGGTTCGATATTGCCACTTTTTCCGCCGTCCGGATGGCATAATTATTTTCATCCGTCTCCACGAAACTATACCGTGGGTCGGTCGATTCAAACGTCCCCAAGCCAGCGTCAATATCCGTCTTATCTTCCAGTGAATCCGTTACCATCCGGTTGTACGCCCCGCTCTCAAACCAAAAATCGCAGTCCATGAAGATTACACCCTCGTCCGGCCTCAAATGCGGCTCAGCCCGCAAGGCGTCTCGCGTCGCGCCAATCGGCTCTTCATCCGTCATCACAATATTAGCTTCAGGAAGCTTTTCGCGTAGTTGCTTGCTCAGGTCGTATTTCTCGTCGTG
>CAZGZY010000079.1:0-2204 GCA_964530365.1 uncultured Candidatus Saccharimonadales bacterium | reverse complement strand
TAGCTTCAGGAAGCTTTTCGCGTAGTTGCTTGCTCAGGTCGTATTTCTCGTCGTGCTCTTTCCGAATAATAATCGTGTATGCCTTCGGCGCCTCGATCGCGTCAAAACTACTCAATGCCTTCAAAAACATCGGCATCCCGTCCACTTCAATCAGCGGTTTCGGCGTCGTAAACCCGGCGTTAGCGAAACGCGAACCCCGTCCTGCCATCGGCATCACAATATGTAGCGTCCTCATGACCTAAACTCCCTTAACGTATGGCGAGCTAGTATATTTCTCCGCCGGCTGCGGCTCAAACTTCAGCCGACCCAGCCGCCATTTCAGAAGCTGCCCCATGGCCCGCTTACCCACAGCCACGTTACGCGCGTTCGTTACCTGGTCTTCTTCCGTCCAAGTAATCGGTACAAATTTTAGCCGCGTATGCTTCGTATAATAATCCAGCAACAAGTCAAAATTAAACGTCATCCGGTCGTCAAATCCCAGGTATCGATGGTCGGCCAAATCCTTCAGCCGAAACAAATTCAACCCTGAACCCAGATCGAGCGTCACTCGCCCCGTCAGCACCGTGTACATCAGATTAAACACCCGATTGCCTGCGATCCGCTCCCAAGCGTAGCCTCGTAGCGTCGAACCCTTCATAAACCGCGACCCCAACACCGCTCCCACCTCCGGGTCCGCTTCCGCCGCATCCAGCAGCATATTCAGTTCCGGCGCCTTAGCCTGGTCGTCCCCATGCAAGATCGCCACATAGTCCGCTCCCATCTTCTCGCCATACAAAAACGCCATCTTGTGTGAGCCACCTAGCCCCAGGTTCACATCATTGCGCACCACCTTGATCTTGCTGTGGTCAAATGGCAGTTTCTCCAGCGCCGCCATTGCCGCCGAACCCGTATCATCCTTGCCGCGGTCATCAATCACGATTACTTCGCTTACCCGAGCCAACAGCTTTTCATCAAACCCGGCCAGCACCCGGCCAATCTGCGGCGCACAGTTATACGACGGAATCGCCACTAAGACTTTCATTATCTATCACTCTCCAGCAATCCTTTGAGGTATTTACCATAACCACTCTTCACGAGAGGCGCCGCCAACTCCGCTAGCTGCTCATCCGAAATCAACCCCTCGCGCCAAGCCGCTTCTTCCACGCAACCCACCTTGAGCCCCTGGCGTTCCTCCACTACCTGCACAAACTGGCTAGCCTGCATCAGCGAGTTAAAGGTACCCGTATCGAGCCAAGCCGTCCCACGATCAAGCAGGTGCACGCTCAGTTTCCCAGCCTTCAAATATTCCTGATTCACCGTCGTAATCTCCAGCTCTCCCCGGTCGCTCGGCGAAATCTCATGCGCAATCCGCACCACATCATTATCGTAAAAATACAGTCCCGTCACGGCGTAGTTCGACTTCGGCTTAGCCGGCTTCTCTTCGATCGAAACCGCCCGCTTCTGCTCATCAAAATCCACCACCCCATAACGCTCCGGATCAGATACATGGTAGGCGAACACCACCCCGCCGTCCGGGTCCGTATACTCTTTGAGCTGATCACCCAGACCCGTGCCATAGTAAATATTGTCACCCAGCACCAGCGACACCTTGTCGTCCCCGATAAACTGTTTGCCCACCCGGAAAGCATCGGCCAGACCCGTAGGCTCAGGCTGCACCGCATACTCAAAGCGGCAACCCAGCTTCGACCCGTCGCCCAACAAGCGCTTAAACTGGTCCTGATCCTGCGGCGTCGTAATAATCAAAATCTCCCGAATCCCAGCCAACATCAAAGTCGAAAGGGGATAGTAGATCATCGGCTTGTCATAAATCGGCATAATCTGCTTCGAAATGCCCTGCGTAATCGGGTAAAGCCTCGTCCCCGAACCTCCAGCCAAAATAATTCCCTTCATCTGCTACTGTCCCTTTCTCTGCTCAGCTTCAATATAATCGTGCAGTTCTGCCCGCCAGTCGCGCCGGCTCACTCCCGCCGCCGCAATCTTGGCCAGATCCAACGCGCTCTGCAGCGGTCGCGGGGCTATGCCCTCTTTACCAGCAAAGTACTCGGCCGTACTCACACCCGTTACCGTCAAATCGTCCCGGCCCAGCTCATCAAAAATCGCCTGCGTAATATCAGCCCAACTCACCAACTCGCCGCCGTTAGACAGATTATAAGTGCCATAAGCCGCCTCCGTTGCCAACAACTTCTCGATCCCATCTACCAACG
>CAZGZY010000078.1:0-5873 GCA_964530365.1 uncultured Candidatus Saccharimonadales bacterium | reverse complement strand
ACAAAGTCGCCGGGGTCAACCAAATCCAGGTCCGCGAAGCCTCCGGCCTCACCTTTGCCAAAGGCCTGCGCGCCATCGTGCGCCAGGACCCAAACATTATCCTGGTGGGCGAGGTGCGCGACCAAGAAACCGCCGAAATCGGCGTCAACGCCGCCCTCACCGGACACCTACTGCTCTCTACCTTCCACGCCAACGACGCTGCCACCGCCATCCCGCGCCTCATCGACATGGGCATCGAGCCGTTCTTGCTCGCTAGTACTTTGCAGGTGGTGGTTGCCCAGCGCCTGGCTCGCAAAATCTGCCACAGCTGCCGTTACAGCATGCCAACGCGCGAAGCCATTAAGGGCCTCAAAACCAAAGCGCCGCTCGATACGTTTCTAAAAGGCATCACCACCCTCTACGCCGGCAAGGGTTGCACCGCCTGCAACGGCACCGGCTACAGCGGCCGCACCGCCTTGTTTGAATTCTTGGAAGTCACGCCCGAAATGCAAGACCTCATTATCACCAACCCCTCTACCAGCCAGGTTGAAGACCTCGCCCGTAAACAAGGAAGCCAGCCCATGTTCACCGATGGCGTTAGTAAAGCAAAAGAAGGCCTTACCACGATGGCCGAAGTCGTTCGGGTGGTCGCCCCTCCCCGCATCGCCCCAAGCCGGAAAGGGTTGAAATAATGGCCACTGCCACCGCCAAGAATAAACCGGCCAAGCGGGGAGCCCCCGCCAAGCTGCCACGCGTCCCGGGCCGCCATCGCGAATACTTCACCTCTAACCTCGCTTCGCTCTCCAAGGCCGGCCTGCCGGTTGGTTGGTCGCTCCAAACCCTCCAAGATAACACCAGCTCCGAAGCGCTGCGGCTCGCCATCGGGCAAATGCGCCATGACATCGATGAAGGCTCGCAATTCTGGAAAGCCCTGGATCGCACGCACCTGGTCTCGGCCGAAACGCTCATGCTCTGCCGCATTGGCGAAGAGTCCGGCAACCTGCCCGAAAACCTGCGCCTAGCCGCCCAGCAAGAGGAGAAGCAACGCCTGTTCCGCGCCAAAGTCCGTACCGCCATGATGTACCCGTCATTTGTGCTCGGTATCACGGCCGTCGTGGGCCTGGGTATCTCCTGGTTTCTGCTCCCGCGCCTGGCCCGCACCTTTGAGGGCCTGGGCGTCAAACTGCCGCTCGTCTCGCGCCTCATCCTCGGCTTTGGCAACTTCTTGCAGCATCACGGCGTGGTTTTCGTCGGCGGCGTCCTGCTGCTCGGCGTGCTGCTAGTTATTGGGCTAACCACCGTGCCGGCTATCAAGCGCATTGGCCGCCAAGTGGTCTTCCGGCTCCCCGGCATCGGCCGCCTCCTTGGCGAAGTTGAGTTAGCCCGCTTTGGCTACCTGCTTGGCAGCCTGCTTAGCGCCGGCATCTCCATCACGGAATCCCTCCGCCTCCTGCGCGGCGCCACCACCCAGCCCAGCTACCAAGCCTTCTATGACCACCTGGCCCACTCCTTCGACGAAGGCTACAATTTCCGGGTCATCTTCTCGAAAAAGCATGCCACCACCAAGCTCATCCCCGGCCCGGTACAGCAAATGATCATCGCCGGCGAATATTCCGGCACCATGGCCGACACCCTCAAAAATATCGGCCTCATGTACGAAGAAAAAGCCAACGTCACCGCCGGCAACCTCGAAACCCTCCTCGAGCCGCTGTTGCTGGTGTTCGTCTGGATCGGGGTGCTGGCGGTAGCTATCGGGGTCATTTTGCCTATCTACAGCCTCGTTGGAAACCTAAACCACAATTAATGACTCGCCCAAACACTACCAGTAACGACCGCGGGTTCACGCTCATCGAGCTCATTCTCTCAATGGCGCTCATAGCCACGCTAGCTGGCATTACCGCGGGCGTCTACTACGCCACCCAGGTAAAAAACGGCCTCGACATCGCCGCTACCACCCTAGCCCAAGGCCTGCGTCGGGCGCAAAGCTTAGCTCAGGTGGGGAGCTCAGACTCCAGCTGGGGGGTCTACGTGCAAGCCGGCAGCATCACCTTATTCAAGGGTGCTACCTACGCTACGCGCGACACTACCCAAGACGAGGTAGCGGCCTTCGCCTCCAATATTACCGCTTCCGGCAGCAAGGAGGTCGACTTCACCAAATTCAGCGGTGACCCCACCTCTGCCGCAACCTTCACCTTCACCACCCTAGCCGACACCAAAACCGTCACCGTCAATCCCAAAGGCATGGTGAGCCTATGAGGCGCCTTCACCCCAGCGTTTTGCCCCTCCAAAGCCAAGGCGGTTTTAGCCTCGTGGAAGTCATGTTGTCGGTTGCCGTCTTTGCCATGATCGCCACCGCCCTCGTCGGCGCCGTCATCTATGCCCGGGAATCGGCCAACGTCGCGGGCCTGCGCACCCGTGCCGGCTTCCTGGCCCAAGAGGGGGTCGAGGCGGTGCGCGCCATCCGCGACCAAGACTTCACCTCACTCGCCGCCGGCACCTACGGCCTAAACGTCGTCTCCGGCCGCTGGACGCTCGTGCCTACCCCGGATGTCACCGAGGGCTTTACCCGCAGCGTAGCTATTACTACCCAATCTGAAACCGCCATGCAAATCACCGTCACTGTCACCTGGAACCAAACCCTCCAGCGCACCGGCTCCATTGCCCGCACCGAGAACCTCACTGACTGGCGGCCACAGCACAAAGCCCACGGCAAAGTTGGCGGCGTGCTGGCCTACGGCAACGGCGGCACCACCGGCGACCAGATCAGCTACCGCATCATGGGCAAAAACAACCAGTGGTCGAGCGTCTACAATGCCCAGGACGTCGACCCCAGCCATAACAATCGGGTACTGCGCGCCGTGCGCGTTTACGCCGCCCCGGCCAAACGCATGGAAGATGCCATGATCACCGAGCACTACGACGGCTCCAAGGAGTACATTTACGCCCAAATCTACAACCAAACCACCCAAACCTGGAACCAGCTGGTGCTGCTGGCCTCCTGGAGCCAGCCCACGTTCGTAAACCAGGAGCAATTTAGTGGCACCTACCTCGACAACGGGGACTTCATGGCCGTCTACTCCGACGGCACCGCTGTGCCCAAGTTCCAAGTCTGGAACGGCGCCAGCTGGTCGGGCCAAATCTCCATGCAAGGCGGCGGCGGTTCGCCCAACGTCATCGTGGCCTCAAACCGCCCCACTACCAACGAAGTCATGGTCGCCACCTTTAACTCCAACTCCAGCGTTCAAACCCACTACTTTAACGGCGGCGCATATGTTACCTCCAACTGGTCCAACCCCATCACCCACTCCAGCGCCGCCGACGCCGCGAGCGAGCAGCTCGTTGACTTTACCTGGAGCCCCAACGACGAAACCAAAGGCGCGCTGGCCTTCATTAACCCCGCCGACACCAAATCGCTGGCCCTGCGCGGCTTCACCGCCAATACCACAGGCTCCGGCGCCTGGGGCACCATCGCTACCGCGCCCGCGCAAACCAAAGCCATCACGAGCGTCGCCATCTCCGCCGCCGACTCCCAAGACACTTACCTGGCCTGCGACAAAGACAAAGCGCTCAGCATTTACTGCTACGCCGGCGATTCCACCTCCACCATCCACCTGCCCACCAACGGCCAAATCACCCAGATCACCGACAACGGCACCGAGCGCAGCTTTGATGTGGGCATCCAGAGCCTGTTTGGCGCCTACGCCGTCGTCTTATTCTCCGACGGCTCCGCCCAGGCCAACCTCAAAAGCTACGACATTAGCGCCGACACCTGGGACAAAAACTCCACCAAGCTGGCCTTCGTTGGTACTACCGGCAAAACCAGCCTAAACTCCCAGCGCCTCGTGCCCGATGATGAATCCGAAGACATCATGGCGCTCATGTCCGTTAACAACAACGACAGCAATAAGCAACAAGTCATCGAATTCTACTCCGCCGTCTGGACCGGAACCGACAAAAACTTCTACAACGGCGCCGCCGCCAAGGTCTTCCAAGTGCAAGGCGTAAACGGCGCTGACCCCAACGGCTTTTGGTACGACTTTGCCTGGGACCCCAACTTCAACTAGCCATGAAACACCTACCAACTACCCACCAGCCTAAGCCCTCGCGCCTCGCCGGCCAGCGCGGCTTCACACTCGTTGAGCTCCTGCTCTACATGGCTATCTCTGCCGTCATTATGTCCGGCATTCTTAGCCTCCTCATTTTGCTCATGGCCTCGCGGGTCAAAAACCAAACCATTGGCGAGGTCGAAGGCCAAGGCGCCTTCGTGATGCAAGAAATTGGCCAATCTATCCGCAACGCCAGCGCCATCACCTCGCCGGTCCCGCAAGTTTCGGACACCGCCCTGGTGCTGGCAGAGTCTGACGCCACCAAAGACCCCACCACCTACGGCCTCGCCAGCGGTGTCATCAGCATCACCGAAGGCGGCAATGGCGCCAAGCCCGTCGCCCTCAATTCTCCCGCCGTTAGCGTCTCAAACCTCAGCTTCCAAAACCTCTCGCTAGCCGGCACCACCTCCCAGATCGTTCGCGTCACCTTTACCGTCAGCTACATCAATAAAACCGGTCGCGACGAAACCAATTACTCCAAAACGTTCTATAACTCGTATAGCTTAAGGTGACCCTCATGAAGACCTCAGACAACCAACCCGGTTATATTGCGCTCCTTAGCACCCTCATCATGGGCGCTGTCGGCCTGGCCATCGCCCTCTCGCTGCTGTGGCTGGGCGTTGGCAGCGCCAAAGCCGCCCAAACCAACAACTCCGCCGACCAAGCCAAGGCCATGGCCGACTATTGCGTGGAAATGGCGCTTCTTAACGTCCACACTAACCTCAACTACTACGGCGGCGACACCATTACCAACCTGGGCGACAGCTGCGTCATCGTCACCGTCTCCGGTAAGGGTAACCGCAGCCGCGTCATTGAAGCCACCGGCACATCCGGCGCCATTACCCGTAAGGTCAAGGTCCAAATTGACCGGGTCCGGCCCCAAATTAAGCTAATTTCTTGGCAGGAGGTTGCGGATTTTTGATTCTTAAGCCACAATGCTCATAATAGTTATGCTTATTTTCGGTCCGGACCGTTAACGTAAAAAAAGGGAACATCTCGTGACTACAACATTAAAAAACCAGCGCGGCTTTACGCTCATTGAAATCATTTTGGTGGTGGCCGTCATTGCCATTCTGGCCGGCATCGTTATCTTTGCCGTTAACCCCACCAAGCAGCTCGCCGACGGGCGCAACTCGCAGCGCCGCACCGATATCAACACGCTTCTTAACGCCACCTACCAATACACCGTCGATAACAGCGCCCTACCCAGCACCATCACCACCACCGCCACCGAGATCTGCAAGACCGGCGCCGCCTCCTGCACCGGCTTCATCGACCTATCGGTGCTATCCGCTGCCGGCAAGTACATCGTAGCGATCCCCAACGACCCGCAAGCCTCCGGTAACGGCGACGGCTACACCATCGCCAAAGACGCCAACGGCCGCATCACTGTCGCCGCCCCCAAGGCCGAAAACGGCGCCACTATCACCGCCACCCGGTAAACCCGTAGCCGGCACTGCGCCGGACGGCAGGTCACCTCCCGTAAATAATCTTGCCCCTTTTGCCCGCCCTATCTTGCAAGTTCTGATACGGCCCGTGAAGGGCGTCCCCGCGGCAAGGTGCAGCTTGTGTTATCCAATTCCGGAGCTTAACCATAAGTGGTATAGTTATTCTAACCAACCCATATAATGCGAGGCCCAATGGATAGCCAAAATCAGAACCCTTCAACGCCGCCAGCTCCAGAATCAGCCCCCATGGCCGTCCCCGCCCCGTCCGCGCCGCCAACCCCTGAGGCCACAACCTCCGTTCCTGCCGGCTCGCCAATGCCCCACGCTAGTGGGGAGATCG
>CAZGZY010000077.1:0-6005 GCA_964530365.1 uncultured Candidatus Saccharimonadales bacterium | reverse complement strand
GCCCCACCGACAACTCCGGCTGCGAAGATGCCCGGGTCGTGCGCATCGGCGATCGGCTCTACATCACCTACACCGCCTACGACAGCGTTACCGACCCCAGAGTGGCCGAGAGCTCCATCAGTGTCGCGGATTTTCTCGCCCGCCGGTTCGACCAATGGACTCCGCCGGAACTCATTACCCCCGACGGCGTCGACGACAAAGACGCCTGCATCTTCCCCGAAAAAATCAACGGCCGCTACATGGTGCTGCATCGCGTGGCCGGCCACGTCTGCGCCGACTTCGTGTTAAGTTTGGACTTCCGCCAAGAGAGGCTTACCCGCTGTATTCAGCTCTTTGGGCCGCGCCCAGGCATGTGGGATAGCCAAAAAGTTGGCATCGCCGGCCCGCCTATTAAAACTTCCTCGGGCTGGCTGTTGTTCTACCACGCCGTTACCGCCGCGCGCGAATACTGCCTCGGCGCCGTTTTGCTCGACCGCAAAGACCCCACCCGGGTCATTGGCCGCACTTGGCAACCGCTCATGACGCCGATCGAGCCCTGGGAGCGGGAGGGTTGGATCTCCAACGTGGTCTTCCCGTGCGGGCAAGTCGTAATTGACGACACCGTGTACCTCTATTATGGCGGCGCCGACCACGGGGTGGGCCTGGCAACCTTAAGCCTCAGCGAGCTGGTTTCAAACCTCCGGCCACAATAGCCCGTCGCGCACCAAGGCCTTTACTGCACTACGAATCGTGTCGCGGCCTAACGTCACATGCGCCATCGAACCGCCATACACCCGCCCACGCAAACCGTACATATGACCAGGCTCATCGGCCAACGCGATCAAGACCCAAATCGAAACTAGGCTTAGAGGGCGACTATCCATGGGAGCAATTTAGGGGGTAAAACACCCTAAACCTCAGCCATGGGCGCGACCAACACTCATGTTGCCCAAACTGCCTCAATGCCGGGATACACAAACCCGCCACCCCTTTAGAGGAAAAAGCCCCCTAATACAACTTATACAAGTAAATACTGTACCCAATCTTAGCAACCGGCTTCATTGCGCGCAGGTAGTCGTAGCCCGGCTGGTCGTTGAGCTCCGAGTAAAACCGGTCGTTCTCGAGAAACGTCTCCGAAACCGCAATATACTGCCCCGAATACTTACCATACTGCGAATGCCATTCTTCCATTACGCTGTTTGAGCAGTCGTAGCCGGCCGCCGTGGTAATCAAATCACCAGCCTCATTAAACCTGCGCTGGCAAAAGTAATAAGCCGGAACACCGCCGCCAAAGTAATCTATGGCCACGTGGTTTATCTCCGGATGTGCGCTCACGTACGTTTTGAGGCGCTTTAGATCTTGCCCCCAATCCACGCTGCTGTCCGAGAAGTACTTGTCGGCGTTAGCCGGGCCGCCAATTAGCTCGTTAAAATACGACAAGAAAGAGGGGTAAGCCACCACCGTACTGGCGGCATACCACACAAGGAGCAGCCCCACAGTTACGGCCGATGCCCGTTGCCAACGCGTCTTAGCAAACCACCGCAAACCCCGCACGGTCGCGATCGCTACCAAAATGAAGATCGGGATGTAAATTGGCAAGATGTGGCGAATACCTAAGTTCAAGTTTCCCGCCACCGACACCGCGAAGTAGAAAACCGCAAACGCGCCCAGCGTCCACTCCAAAACGTGAGCCTGAAAATGCGCCTTGAATTTCCCAAAACCACCCGCCGAACGGTTCTTGCCGAAACGCCACCACGTAAATACCGCGCCCGCCACCATCAAAATCAGCAGCGCCACCTGGGTCTTCACCCCAAAGAGCTCCGGGAAATACCACTTGAAGCTGCCGTTAGTAACCTCGCCATTAAAGTAGGTGACGTTACCGCCGGCCACCCGGCCGAATACCATGGTTAGCCCCAGCAGATACTCCGCTAGCGACTTGAATATCGGGACGTTGTTCAGGTTAGTCAGGAAATGGACGACAAACTGCACATTCGCGTCCGGCAGCGACCCAACTATGAGCCGGTCCTGCACTGCCTGGGGCATATTCCAAGTGTGCGGAATGTAGAAAATCCAAATCCACACCACGCTCAACGCCGAAGCCGAGATGAACCCGCCGGTGTAACTCCGGAGCCGCTCCATAGCCGTCTTGGGGTTACGCGCAAGCCACACTAGAGCTAGCGTAACCAGCCCCAAGAAGGGGTAGAGCAAAACCGCCGAGAATTTCGCCAGCTGCGCCCCGGCCAGCGCCAGCGACAGCAAGAAAACATTACTCCGGGAGGGTTTGTCCGCGAACCGAGCAAAGGTCACAATCGCCAGGAAAATAAACACGCTCGCCCCAAGGTCCGTCGTCACAAGTGTCGAGTGGGCCAGCAAATTCGGGCTCAGGGTGTAGAAAAACAGGGTCAGCAGCGCCACCCCGACGCCCCAACGCTTGCGGGCATACCAGTACAAAAAGGCCCCAAACCCAATGGCTAGGAGCAATATCGGCAACCGGGCCCAAAACAATATTTGGTCCGCGTTATTGCCGATGTGGTACAAGAAGTTCCACCCCGATTCCCATTGGCCGTTCACGTCGGTAGTCCAGGCCGGCTCACCCGCCGGGAATTTCAGATCCATAAACTGCAGCGGCAGCCCAGCCAAATCCTTAATGAGCGGCGGGTGCTCGGGATTCAAGCGGTAGTCGCCGTAGTGCAAATAGGAGTAGGCAGCCGGGATGTGCGCCACTTCATCAACAATCGCCGAGTTGCCTATCATGCTGCCAATGCCCAGGCCAAACATGGCGGCCAGCATCACGCCTGCCACATACGCGTGCCGGGCATTAATGAACTCCGCCCACGCAGCTGTGATACGATTGTATAAAGACTTCATGCAAGACCCCTTAATGTTGGACTTATTCTAGCATAAGAGCTATGTCCACAGGCGCATGGTAGTCCTTAGCTAAAGGAGCACCCTATGTTTGAGAAAAGCAAAGCCCTATTTGAACTCAAGAAAATCCAGTCCGCGCTGTCTAAGGAAACCATTGAGACCGAGGCCGGAAATGGCGCCGTCAAGGTTAAGATTAACGGCGAGCAGAAGATCCAGAAGATCAGCCTCAACGAAGAGCTCCTGCGCGACGTCGAGCTCAGTAAAGTTGAGAAATGGCTCGAATCCGCGGTTACTCAGGCCATTACCCGCTCGCAGCAGCTAGCGGCCGAAAAAATGCGCAGCGTCGCCGGTGGACTCGGCATTCCGGGGCTCTAAGTTGCAAATCGTCCCATCGTCAGTTGAACGGCTCATTGAAGAGTTGGGCAAATTACCGGGGGTAGGCCCGCGCACGGCCGAGCGGTTGGCCTTTCACATCCTCAAAAACGACCCCGCCCGGGCCTACTCGCTAGGGGCGGCCGTCGACGGATTGCACGCCGGTGTCCGAGCCTGCCAGATTTGCTTCAACTTCGCCGAGTCGCAGGTCTGCGCGGTCTGCGACTCCCCAGGCCGCCAGAAGAACATCGTGGCCGTCGTGGAAGAGCCGTTCGATGTGGTCGCAATCGAGAAAACCGGCCTGTACCAAGGCCTATACCACGTGCTGGGCGGGGTTATTTCACCCATCGACGGCGTTGGCCCGGACCGACTCGAGATCCCCAGCCTCATCCAGCGCGTCAAAAACGGCGGCATCACCGAAATTATCCTGGCCACCAACCCGTCGCTGGAAGGGGAGTCGACCGCCATGTACATCCGCAGCGCTCTCGAACCTACCGGGGTCACACTCACACGCCTCGCTCGCGGCTTGCCCGTGGGGGGTGACCTCGAGTATGCCGATCAAATTACCCTCGGTAGAGCGCTGCAAGGCCGGCAAGCCTTTTAGGTTTGCAAAAAAGCTATTATATGATATAACATCAAGACCGGTTCTCACAGAAGGGTCTTGCCATGCCTAACGAACCGAGCACCACCCTCGCCGAAGCCGCAGCTGCGGCCCAAGCGAGGATCCCGGGTCTGCTGGCCAAGCTTGCGGCGGCCCAAGCTGCACATCTGTTCTGGAGCAAAGAACGTTCTTCGGCGGCCAGGACAGAGCAGGCCATCAAGGATGCGGATAGTCTCTGCGCCGAACTGGCAGGCCTGATGGCGATCATCATTGCCGCCGGCGAGGAGCCAAGAACCCGCAACTTCCACGTGGAAGAGATTCGCGGGACTCAATACCTGTGTTCCGGTCCCTCAAAGCCGGAGCACCTGGTATACATCCAGGATGGGCAAATTCCCCCAGAGCTGGCAGCCGAAGGATATCAAACCCCGGACCAGGACTATTGGCTGCTATTCGCTATGGACTTGCCGAAGCTGCTCGACCCGTTCGACAACAAGTAGCCCCGCCAAGCCCAGGCCCACGGCCCGCGATCGAGACCCGCCACTAAGGCGCTGTCCCGATGGCGGGCCTCGATCGTTTTATACGTCATGGTATGATCAAACAATGAATTCACCCGAAATTACCGCCAACATCCAACAGCTCGGCGAGCTCGTAGCCGACGCCCAAACCATCCTCGTTCTCCAGCCCGAACGCCCAGACACCGATTCGCTCTGCTCGGCACTCATTCTCGAGCACTTGCTGGGCGACCTCGGCAAAACCGTGGTTATGTACTGCAAAGATGAGCTACCGCCCTACATCAACTACTTCCCCGGCATCGACCGGCTAGTAGATGAAATGCCGGACAAGTTCGACCTAAGCATCCTGGTTGATGCCGGCAGCGCCCAGCAAGTGGCGCGCACGATGGAGAAGTATCAAAATAAGCTCTCCGCCAAACCTTTTTTCATTATCGACCACCACGGCATCCGCTCGCCACTAGCATTCCCAACCATCGACATCATCGACCCCAAAGCCTCGGCCGCCGGCGAGCTGCTGGTGTATGTGGCACGGAAACTAAACTGGAAACTCAACGACAACGCGGCCGCGCTCGTAGTGTCGGCCATCATGTCCGACACGCTCGGCCTGTCCACCCCCAGCACCACGGCGGACACCGTGCAAACCGTCGCCGACATGATGCGCCAAGGCGTCGATCTGTCCGAGCTTAACCTGGCCCGCCTGGCCGCCGGCGCGCTGGAGCAAGATGTGTTCGCGCTCAAGGGCAAGCTGCTCGGCGACGTCGAGTTTCTGCTCAACGGCCGCCTGGCGCTGCTCACCGTTGGCCCAGACACCCTCAAGGCCTATGCCAAACGCTACGACCCGGCCGCACTGGTCATCTACGACATGCAGCACGTGCGCGGCGTCGAGATTGCTGTTGTGATTCGCGATTACCACCCCAAGATCAAGCTCTCGCTGCGCGCCAACGGCCCGTTCGCGGCCCCCGTGGCGGCCGTCTTCGGCGGCGGCGGACACCCAGCTGCGTCCGGCGCGACCATCGAGTCCGGCGACGTTATCGAGACCCGCACCAAAATCATTGAGACTACCCGCCAGGTTCTCGAGCCAAAATAACCCCCATGCCCAGAAGTACTACCACTCCGCCCGTCGCCTTCCTGACCGCCCACCCCGACGACCACGAAATGATGCTCAGTTATTACACTCTTGCCACAGCCCACATCGGCGCCGAGGTCTTTGCCTATGTCGCCACCGATGGCGAAGCCAGCACCTTGGGCGATCCGGCCTTCGTAGCCTCGCACAGGCGGCGGCAAGAAGCACTCAAAGGGCTGGGTTCACTTGGGCTCAGCAAGCCGGCCATCCACTTCGCGGCCCTCACCGACGGCGCGCTAGCTTCGCCGCGCCAGACGGCGCTGCTCGCCTCCGACATCGCCGCTTTTCTCCACCGGCACAGCATTGCCGCCGCCGTCACGCTCGGCCCGGACGGTGGCGACCACCACCCCGACCACATAGCCGTCCACGCCGCGACGCTGGCGGCCATCGCCGAGCTTGCCGCCACCGGCGCCAACGTCACCATTTGGGGCCTCAACGCCAGCGGCCGGGGCGCGCGCGTCATCCCGGCCGGCAACAAACTGGATCGAAAACTCGACCCCCTCGCCTGACACCTCAGCCAGTTTCTGATCCACATCGGAACCGCAAACCACAT
>CAZGZY010000076.1:0-6016 GCA_964530365.1 uncultured Candidatus Saccharimonadales bacterium | reverse complement strand
CACCATTTCCGGGTACGATGCATAAGAGGGGACCGGCAACACCACCTCCCGCCGCTCACCGCCTACCAACGCTCGCAAGCTGGCCGCGATGGCCTCGGCCGCCCCGCAGGTCACCACGATCTCGCGCTCCCAGTCATAATCCATGCCGCCCATCGCCAAATCCGCCGCTACCACGCGCCGCAATTCCGGCAAACCATACGTTAGCGAATAGGTTGCGGCCCGCCCGTCGCGGATTGCCGCGATTGCCGCTCGTTTAATCGGCTCCGGTGTATCAAACGACGGTACCCCCTGCGCCAGCGACACCACATCGCCTTGCGCCGCCGACCACAATTCCACCTGCTTGATCGCCGAAATCCTCATTACACACAATCCTTCCACAGTCGTTCAAACACCCAGCGCTGGGCACGGGCAAAGTCCGCCGATCGCACCACAAAGCCCATCACCACCTCGCTAAACGACAACATGGCTACGCAGTCTCCATAAATGTACGTCTCACTACGAAACGGCACTTCATTCTCGCCGGTAATCAGCCGTGTCTCCCGCAAATTCTGCCCATCCGTTGCCACCAATTCCCGCGCTTCCGGCGTGTCCACCGCCAGTACTCGAATCCGCAGCTCCCGCCGCATCCGCTCACGAATAAACTCCACATGGTCCGCCCGCGTAAATACCAGTCGCTCGGCTTCCTGGTTGCTCATCAGCAAAATCTCGCCCCGCGCCTGCTCCAAAATATTAGCCTCCACTTGGCGAAGGCCATCTTTGCCTGAGAATACCTGTAGTACTGGTGCTGCCTCGCGCTCGACATACCCGGCCTCAAGCTGGGGCAGCGCGTTCTCCACCGCGTCAAACTGGCTGCGCAAGCCGCGCATCGCGATTCGCAGGCGAGTCAGGATCTCCTTGGGCGGTTTCACCCACACCACCGTTCGTCCGCCGTCCGGCATCTCCTCCAGCAGCCCCGCCGCCCGCAGCCCGGCTGCCGCTAGGTATGCCGACGACCGGTCCATTCCGGCCTCTTGCGCCAGGCGGCCGACAGTGGCTCGTCCAGTGCGGTAGCTTTGCATATATAGGCTAACCCCGTTGGCAGTTAGCCCGAGTGCGGTTAAGGCTTCTTCTATCAGGTTCTCTTTCATCATGGAGCTATGGTAGAGGGTTATCAGATGAACGTCCAGCTAAAGTCTATATCCTAAGATAATTTTACAAATAAATGCTTAGAAAAAGCAAAAAACAATCATAAAATTGTAGAGTAACAATCTACAACATGTAATTCGAGTTATTATATTACGCTTACGCTTATTGACACAAGCTCACATTTTCCGCATTCTAAAGACACTAAAGCGGACTCCCACCGATGAATTTACGGGCCCATCATGTACTCGCGTCGCTGCTGGCCGCCGCTGTCGTGTTTGGCAGTCTAGCCGTCCTCACCGTTAACCCACCCGCCGCCCAAGCCGCCTGCCCGGCCGGGTCGGGCGTGGTTATCACCAGCCCCATCACCGCCACTGGGCCGCAGTCGGGCATCATTACCGTTAAGGCCCAATCTACCCCCACCACCGCCACTGGCCTCAGCTTCATGCTGATGAACCCCACCCAGCAGGCTATCGGCGAGGCTACCCAAAGTAGCACAACCTGGGATCTGAGCTGGGACACCCGCAACCAGCCCAACGGCTCCTACCAGCTCATGGCCGTCGCCCATTTTGGCACGGCCACCACCCTCGATTGCGCCAGCGCCGTCATGCCGGTCTACATTTCTAATGTCCCGACCCAAGCTCCCGCCCTCGCCGCTAGCATCAACCCCAACACCTGGCAGGGCCCGCTGGGCGCCAGCGCCGCGTTTACAGTCGACGCGCTTTATACCGACCAATACGGCCGCCACTCGCACGTGAACCCCACGAGCGTCAACTGGCACTCCAGCTTCGGCGGCGTGGCGCCCAACGGCGGCATCAGCACGGTCTTCACAGCCGGCGCTGTCACGAGTTCCGGCGTGCTCTTGGCTGACGTGTTCTATAACGGCCTCGGCGCGCCGGGCTCTGCCCAAATCAAAATCCTGCCACCCGGCACCACCACGAGCCCTACCCCCACGCCTACGCCCAGCCCCACGCCCGCCACGACCACCCCGGGGGCCACGCCCAGCCCCACGCCGGCCCCGGTGAGCGCTGCCGACGCCACCCGCCTGGCCGCCATGCCGACTATCTTCCGCCCCGCCGACCCCACCAATTCCGACCCCGTGGTGAGCATCCCCACACTGAGCTGCCTGGAAAAAACCGTGGGCACGGTGCGGTTTAGCGAAATCTCCAGTGGCAAGAGCCAGCCCACCGCGGCCGAGCGCAAACTGGCCGCCGGCTGTTTCTCCGGCCCCGACCAAATCCCGGCCGTCCTGGCTCCGGTAGCGCCGGCGCACATTACCGAGCTCGACGCTACCTCTGGCATCATCACTCTGGGCATGGTCAAGAATCAGACCACCACCTCCAAAGATGGCCAGAAAATAAGCGGCCTGCTCGTTACCGGTACGGCCGCGCCCAACTCCAATGTCTTCCTCTACTTTTTCTCCGACCCGCTCGTGTTGCGCGCCCAAACCGACAGCCACGGCGTCTGGAGCTACGTCCTGGAGACGCCGCTCAAATCCGGCCACCATGAGGTGTATGCGGTTACCGAAAAAGACGCCGGCACCTTTGTCCGCACTTCGGCCGTGCCAATCTCGATCGCCGCCGCCGCCCCGGGCAGCCAGGATGGTAGCTTGGTCATTGAACGCGGCTGGTCTTCGGCGCAAATCGGTTTCGCGGCCCTCGCGGCCCTCATGGTGGTGGCGGCCATCGGCGTGCTGTTTAGCATTTTGCGCCGCCGCCGTCATCTGACCGCGGGGCCGGCCGTTGCTCCTGACACCATCGCCATGCCGGGCGCTCCGGCCGCCGCTCCGGTTCCCGTCACCCCCGGCCTCATCATGCCCACCACCCCGCCAGTGCCAAAGGTAGTTGAAATGGCGGAGCCACATACCGGCTCCACCGAAGAGACGGGTAGCGTTCGTCCGCCAGCGGCGGAATTATCTCTGCAACAGAACCCAGATGCTCCAGTGACACCGGCGCAACAAAAAGCCGACACCGCAGCAACGCCAAGCACCCCACCAGCGCCAAGCACCCCCACGCCACCAACCCCACCCACCGATGCCCCTCAAGCTTAGCCAACAACGCCGCGAGCTGGCCTACTCGCTCTTCTTAATCGTGCTTATCCCGTCCGTCATTGTGGCTGGCACCATCTGGCTCACCAGCCAAGTCAAAGCCGACTTCGACCAAGAACTCCGCCGCAAAGCCAACCTCGCCAATGAGGTCTTCGGCGTCTCGGCCACCAACATTCTCGCGGCCAACAGCGCCACCCGCAGCGCCACACTGCTGCAACAGCTCATCGACCAGGTCCGCTCACAGGCTCCCGAAATCGACCAGCTCAGCCTCGTCACCCAAAGCGGCTCGAGCTTCCGCACCATCGCCAGCTCCGACCCCGCCAAGGTCTCAACGGCCGATACTTCCATCCAAACCCAGCTCGCCTGGTCCAAAAACCAAGCCGTGGCTAGCCTCGTCGCCTCAGGGGAGGGCGCCGACCGTGAGTGGCTAGTGGCCACCCCGCTCACCGCCGCCTCCGGCCAGCCCGTAGCCGTCTCCGTTATGCGGGTTAACCTGCGCTCCTCCGACGCCCTCATTGGCGCCACGCTCCGTGACGCCGGCATTGGTCTGGCCATCATGCTGGCCGTCATTATCCTTCTGCTCCTTAACCATTTCCGCTTCGTCGAATACGCCGAGCTCTTCCGCAAACAAAAAGAACTCGACCAAATGAAAGATGACTTCATCAGCATTGCCACCCACGAGCTCAAAGCCCCCATGAGTGTCATCAAAGGCTACATTTCCATGGCCCTAGAAGACAAAGCCCTGCCCGCCGATTCCCGCGACATGATGGGCATCGCCTACGACCAAACCGAGCGCCTCAATCGCCTCGTCACCGATCTGCTCGATGTCTCCCGCCTTGAGCAAGGCCGCACCAAATACCAGATCGCCCCCGTGGAGCTGCCCGCCATCATCGCCCCCATGATGCGCACGTTTGAGGTTAAAGCCAAAGGCAAAGGCCTCCAGCTGCACTACCAGCCTCAAACCGGCCTGCCCGCCGTCTTGGCCGACCCCGACCGGGTCTCCGAGATCTTTACCAACCTCATCGACAACGCCGTCAAATACTCGCGCGCCGGCACCGTCGCCATCGATCACACCATTACGCCCGCTGCCCTCATCACCACCGTTTCCGACACCGGCATCGGCCTGACCGCCGAAGAGGTTGGCAAACTATTCCAGCGCTTTTATCGCGCCCGCAACGCCGACAACCAAGACATTGCCGGCACCGGCCTCGGGCTGTGGATCATCAAGCAATACGCGCAGGCCATGGGCGGAAACATCACCGTCCAGAGTGAAAAGGGGAGAGGCTCACAATTTATCGTGTCGCTGCCCCGCGTCCAAACCGGCCCGCCTCAAACCGACTAAATCTTTCTCCCACCGGCATGCAAAAGCCTCGTCGGCCCCCGTCTAAATTAACGCCGTAAGCCGTCGGGGCATAGTTTAAGCCGCCCAGCGGAACCCCCGGAAGGGTCCCGCTGAGCGGCTCTGAGCCTACTGGCGTTTGCCGTGCCCCGGTAAACCGCCGCCAAGCACGATCGTCTTGGACCTAGACGCTACCGGCATGGTGCGGAACCTCCGCTCCCAGTATGCCGGTTCCTGCCGAACCTGGCCGAGCAGCTTTGTAAATGCCGCTGCGCAAAATTCGAACGGGTCTTGGCTGAGGCGATCGGCCCGGGTTCGGGTGTTTAGCTCGATCAGGCCATCGTCGTCGATTGTTCCGTAGACCACAACTCGGTCGGCCAGAACCACCGGCCGGGGGTCGTGGGCCCAGATGTTGAGGACAATGCCGCCTCTTGGGCCAACTGCTGCCTTCAGGATAATCTGCAGGTTGCCAACCGCAAAGGCCGTCAGGATGCTCCTGCTGCCTCGGTCGACCACCGCTTCGTCCTTGGGCAGATCAGCCCATTCGTCGCGGAAGTACTCCGCGATTTCACTCTCGCCCATCTTTTTCTCCTCGCCGGTGGTGGGTTGCGGTACGAAGCCATTTCCATGGGAACCACTTTCATGGCGGCTACCGCTATCGGCTTACCGATTGTCGAGGAGGAGGGACGGAAATATAATGCCATCTACACTTATTAACGTCAATGTTTACGGCTTGACCCGGAGCCCTCAAATGAAGCGAACAATTAAAAATTAAGATAAATTAATCATTATTTAATATAAGTATTGTCATTATTAGTCTTATCATGGTTAACTTTAATCATAAGGGGATTAAATATGAATTCCGGTGACACCGCCTTCGTTCTCATATCGGCCGCATTGGTAATGTTTATGGTCCCGGGTCTCGCGCTGTTTTACGGCGGCATGGTCCGGGCCAAAAACGTTTTGGCCACCGTGCTCCAGAGCTTCTTTGCGCTCGGCCTCGTCTCGGTGCTATGGGTGCTCGTGGCCTACACGCTGGCATTCGGGCCCGACGTTGGCCACCTCATCGGTAGCCTCGCCTACGCTGGCTTCAACGGCGTCGGTCAGACGCCCAACCCGGCGCTGGCGCCCACCATTCCGCACATCGCCTTCGCCATGTTCCAGCTCTTCTTCGCCGCCATCACCCCGGCGCTCATCACCGGCGCCTTTGCCGAGCGCATGAAATTCTCGGCTTTCGCCGTCTTCACCACGCTCTGGTTGCTCTTGGTGTACGCGCCGCTGGCGCACTGGGTGTGGGCGCCGGGCGGCTGGATCCGTAACCTCGGCGCTCTCGACTTCGCCGGCGGCACGGTGGTGCACATCAGCGCCGGGCTGGCGGGACTGGCCGCAGCGCTCGTGCTCGGCAAGCGCAAAGGCCTCAAGCGCGAGGCCATGCAGGCGCACAACATTCCGTTTACCATGCTCGGCGCCGGCATGCTGTGGTTTGGCTGGTTTGGCTTTAACGCCGG
>CAZGZY010000075.1:0-6055 GCA_964530365.1 uncultured Candidatus Saccharimonadales bacterium | reverse complement strand
ACGATGGCCGGCATGTTCGAAACCGAATTGGCGATGGCAATAATGGCCCGGTATTTGTCGTGTCTGATCTCCCCCAGCAGCCGGTAGAGTTTGTCTAGATCCCGGTGGCAGGAAGCGACTTCGATATCGTAGGAGATTTTGGAGCCCTTTAGTTGTTGCTCTAAGTTCTTTAAATTTACGACGTCGGATTGGCTGCCAACTAAGATTAGGGCTTTGTTCATGCCCTTATTCTAAAACAATAAGCAGAGGCCTACCATGCTTAGCCTTTCGCGGACTCGGCCCTTTTAGCTTGTTTGCGCCACTCGAGCATCGAGACAAAGACGAGGTTGGCGAGAATCAGCGACGCCGGGTAGAGCGCGGTTGTCCAAGTGAAGCTCTGGAGCGCGAACAAACTGACGACAAACTTCACGCCGGACAGCGCGTAGGTCAAGCCGTTTTCGGTTTCGGGGTGGGCGAAGGCTTTGCGGAAGGTGGGCGCAAAGGCCACCGCGTCGGTGATGGTGATGATAACGACCGACCACAGCGCATTGCCGGTGAGTAGCCAAATGGGAATGGCTAGCAACGCGCAGACGAAGAATATCCAGTCGCTTTTGGCAATATATACCCGCGAGCTCGCACCCAGCCCCACGAGGGCGAAGCCGAAGCTGCAGAGCGCCGTGACGCCTGTGACCCACGCTCCCGCACCGCCGCCTCCGGTGACCTGCGCCACAAACGCGATGGCGGTTAGCAGTCCCCACACGAACCAGGTAAAGGCGTGCGGTTTGACCTTGCCCTGCACAATCCCGCGCACATAAAACACGTACCCGAACAACCCGAGCGCAATTGCGAGGCCGCCGAGAATTTCTTGTCGCAGGAGGGTGCTCATTTACAGGTGCGCCTGTATGAGAACAGCGCCGGCAACCGCTAGCCCAACGCTTAACAATTTGACCCAGAGGTACTCTTTTTCTTTAAGCCAGATATGCTCGCCCGCTAGTACGAGCACGAGGAACGCTTCGTTAATGACCAACACGCTGCTGGCGTCGTGCAATGAAAGGGCTTGGTTGAGCGCTAAGTTGGCTAGAGAGCCTAGAACACAAGCGAGAATAACTACCCGCCAATCTTCCCTAAACAGCTTCTTTACACGGGAGCTAGCCCGGGGCATCAGAATGAAGTTGAAGACAACCGCGGGCAAGAACGAGACAAAGAAAGTGAGGCTAACCGCGTTAAATGAGCCTAAGAGGTATTTGGTGAGTATAACAATGGACGCGTTAAACAGCGTCGCCCAAAGCACTAGCGACACTCCACCGATAGACTTAGGGCGCTTAAAGTTATGCAGGATGACTAGCCCGGCCACAATCGCGAGCAGGGTGCCGGCAAGCTTTTGCCACGAGAAGGGGTCATGCAGTAAGACCACGCTCATTATGAATACCCAAACGAGGCGGAGCTTGGAGAGAGTGCCGATGAGGGACGCTTCGAGAACATTCGAGGCTTTAAAGAGTAATAGGTTATTGCCAACGATTAATAAGCCAACGAGCATGGCCAAAGCCCAAATATTTACCCCGCGGGGCACCACCGGAGCGCTGAGCATAAATGGAAAACTGACTATGGCGCCGACGAGACTGTAGAAGAAAGAAAATGCCCAGGCATCTTTTTGCTGGCGCAAGAGATACCGCATCACCAGGGCTTCGCCGGTGTAGAAAGCCCCGGCTAGAACCGAGAATATTAACCACATGGGCTAAGTATAGCTAAAGATGGATGTGGGCGACAGGATCGGGGATAGTTAAGTCCAGCAGGCGCGGACATCGCGAATAATCTGCTCTGGATTTTGCGCCAGAATCGTCTTGAACCCCATTTGCGCTGCTGGTGCGAGACAAGCTGGTTTGTCGTCGATAAAGACTGATTCTTCAGCCGATACGCCGAGGCGGCCCAGCGCGATGTTATACATCTCTTTTTCTGGCTTCACGTAGCCTATCTTGCACGAAGCTATGACTTCATCGAAAAGATCATAATAGCCGGCCAGCTTAATGGCATTATAAGATGGCTCGATGACGTTCGAGAGAATTGCAACCTTAAGGCCGGTGGTTTTTGCTTCTTTAACAAGCGCCAGAATATCGTCGTTGGCGACTAGGCCCCGCCATTTTTTGAATTCTTCAGAGATGGAATCGTGGATTGTAAACCCATACTTGGTGCGCAACTCCTGCCAATACTCGGCCTCGGAAATTTGGCCGCGCATAAAACGCTTCATGTAGGTTTCAAAGATTTCTTGGACCTGGGGTTCAGTTGCGCCGACATTACGCAAGAGTTGGCCGAGAAACTCATCGCCGGGGTCGCTTGCGATAACGCCGCCCCAGTCGAAGAAGATGGTTGTATAGTTTTGGCTCGTCATTTTCACTAGTTTAGCATTTTAGCGCTTGCCGTACTTCATACTCTGATCCTTGCGAGCCGCCGCGGGGTTGTGACACAATGCGGACAAATGAATATGATGCGCCAAAATGTCATCAAGTTGGCCGCTATCGCTGTAGCGGTGTTGGCGTTTGTGGCCGGCGCGGCGATGCTTCTGGTGGTGCCGGCCGCCACTAGCGTGATGAACGGCCTGGCGGGGCACTTGCGCACGGCGCTGGCGGTGGTGACGGTGGTGAGCGCGCTAGGCGGGGCGGGGTTGTTTGTGGCGGGGGTTAAAGTCTTCCGGGCGAAGCTCGGGGTGGCGTATATTATCTTGGCCGCCGGCATTAGCATGTTTGGGTTTGCGCTGGTGCAGCTGCCGATAGCCGGGTTTTTTAACCTTTGGAAAGAGTGGTGGTTCCATTCCGGCATGCTGATTGTGCCATTTGTGCTGGCTACGACCTTGATTTATGTGGGGATGCGGCAGTTTAGCCGTTTGATTGAGGTGCGTAACCCGCTCGAGCGATATTCGTTTGCGGTTGGGTTGGGTACGGCGTTTACGGTCCTGAGCTTTGTAGCGGGGCACTATGTGGTGCTCGACCACGCGGTGGACGGCACCGACTTCTACACCGCGGTGGTGGGCTGGTCGGCAATCTACTTAACGTTCGCCGCGTTGCTAGCGCGCGGCATTTTGCAGCGCATCGGTAGCTCCTACCAGAACGCCACGCGCTGGCTGTTTGTGGCAATGGTGGTGCTGTCGGCCGGCGCCTGGCACGAATATGTCATCAACTTTTTCATGAATACTGACACCTGGTACGTGGCCACCGGCCTGTCGCTGATCCCGTTTGTGGCCGGCGGGTTTACACTCGTGCGGGCTGGCTACGCGTTTTGCAGTTTGAGCGTGCAAGCGGCGCCGTATATTTTGGCCCCGGAAGTCCCGCCAACCGCGACCGACGACGATTATATAAATAGCATCATCACCCTGGCGGCGCTAGCTTCCCGCCAGCACGACATCGACCCGATCTTGGACACTTTACGGGCAGTAACGGCCGCTGTCGTCCCCAACCACCCGCTTAGCCCCGCAGCAAAGCAAAAACTCATCGCCACATACCACGGGGTAGAGGCTTATCTGATGCACCAGGACCCGCTGCGGCTCTACCCTCGCGAGGAGCTCCGCAAACGGCTAAAACCGGCTTTCCGCCGATTACTGGAGCCGGCCCGAGCGTAAAAAATGCAATGATTGCCGTGTTAGTATAGGAACCGACTGCAAGTAGTACTAACATGACAGGACCGTGGATTACCTATGGGCGTACAATACCCATCAACAACGTATGAGTCTCATAGTTCTGGATGGTGGAACGAATTCTGGGATGATCGGGATAGGAACTTTGGCTCCCCAAGGAGCGGGCTTATTGATACTGTTGTTGCTCATGCCCGCAAGCAAGCGGACGGTGGCGTTGCTAGGGTCGCGGACGTCGGTTCGGGCAATGGGCGTTATGCCGTACCTTTTGCTAAGCTAGGCCTGTCGACCACAGCCATCGAGATGAGCCCGACCGCTTGTGAGTTGATTCGGAGTAGGGCAACTAGCGAAGGCGTGCCTCGACATAGCCTTAGTATCGTTAACGCGGATGTCTTGGCGCTCGATGCTCAGGACTCACTCGTGCCCCCAGACTCATATGATGTTGTCTTCAGCTCTGGTCTTCTCGAGGAGATTGGTGAAGAGAGCCAAGAAAGGGCTGCACGGAATATGGCACGGTTGGTTCGTTGCGGTGGCTTGCTGGTGCTAAAATATTGTCTTGAAATTGATGGGCGGGGCGTAACCGTTAAGGAAGACTCTGTGCCGGCGTTATTCCTGGCGGACGATCGGTGGGATGTCTCCATGGTGGCTACCGACCCCGATATCAGGGCGTCGATTGCGACTATAAACTTTGAGAATAGAATAAGGACTGAGACGGTTATTGCCCAAAGGGTCAGCGACGCCCTCTATGAGCCGACGAGTAGCGTTTAGGCACTTTGTAGAGTCAAGCCTTTGAGCTCCGGACTTCCCACTTCGCTGATTTCTGGTCGGTCAATGTCTTCAAAATAAAGTTCGAGGGCTTCTTTGAGATTAGCCAACGCCTCGTCCTCTGTATTGCCGAAGCTGGACACATCAACGTTCAAACACTGGGCGACCCAGAACTTGTCTTCCTGATATACGACTGATTGAAGATTGAGTGTTTTCATTAGTGATGCTCTTGATTGTAATTATATCATGAGCCGAGGCTATGACGCCCACTGCATGATGTGGTGGGTTGGCGTTTCGTCAATGTATTTGAAGCCGAGACGCTCGTAGAGTTTGGCGGCATGATTGGCCTTTAATACTTGAAGCTGGACGGGTAGGCGACTGTGTTGGGCTTGCTCCTGCACCCGTTTGAGAATTGTTGACCCTACCCCCTTTCCTTGAAAGGCCGGGAGGAGCGCAATCTCATGGATTTTTATGCCATCGGATAGGCTCTCTTGGCGGAAGTACCCGCAGGGCTGGTTCTGGTAGAGAATAATTTGAAAACCGGGGTGATCCCAGGCTGTCTGGAAGAATCCGGTTTGCATTTCATCATCCCAGTCACCGAATTGCCTCTCAACGACGTCGTGATAGGCGGCGCGATGCACTTCTTGCGCAAAAGCGGTATCTTCGAGGGTCGCTGGTCTTAATGTGACCTCGATTTCATTCATGGAAGGATTATAACAAATAACGACTCGTTAAAGCCGTTATTTAAGCATAAGTGCTATGGCTGGGATGCTAGGATTCGAACCTAGGATCTTCTGAGCCAGAATCAGACGCCTTACCACTTGGCCACATCCCATCAATATTCTATTTTTGAATCTGTAACCGTCATATGGTACAAGAATTGGCCGGGCATGTCCACTGTGTAGCAATGCTGGAGCCTAGCGCGATGTCAATTGGCCAAAGCGCACGCCTGATGGTAGGGCCATAATTTAGGGGATGGGCTGAGGTTTGAGACGCGGTGGGTTTTTATAATTAGCTACCGTGGGGAGGCGACCCTAACAAACCAACTGCACCAATCGATTCGAAGCGAAGAAGGTTTGTGATGACGGACATCAAGGAAATCGATGAGGCCCTGGAGCTGTTCCCGCAGCTCCCCGGCCTGATTGACCAGAGCGCGGCGCCGCACGCCGCGACCCAGTTCCAGACCGCCGCTGAGCGGGCGGCCCGGGAGCTGCACGTCCCGACGGAGGAGCTGGCCGCGCTGCGGCCGAGCGGCGAGCAGCAGTGGGCCCGGCAACTGCCGGAGCCCGTTCGTACCCCGGCTGTGCGGCTGTACGCGCTCGTCGAGAAGATGCCGGCCCTCGTCCGGCCGGACCAGCAACACAAGATTCCGGGCGTCGTCCGGAACCAGATCCTGCCGACCCTTCAGGGGTTCGGCGGGTCGAGCCACCGGCCGCTCTGACCCGTAGAGGGTCCGACCGGCTAGTCTGCTGAAACCGGGGATCGCCTCCCCCTACCATTTATCGCCGATAGCTGCGCTCAAGCGTGGCCGTCGGCGTTCGGACGTTTGGGGCGGGCTAGTGGCGGCGGATGGTTCTGCGCATGTAGGGCCAAGCGCGGCGAATGATGCCGATGCCGTAGGTGGCAACTACGAGAAATACGAGGATACCGGCCATGACATCTTCGGATTGGTCGATGGAATAATTGTCG
>CAZGZY010000074.1:0-6097 GCA_964530365.1 uncultured Candidatus Saccharimonadales bacterium | reverse complement strand
ATTTTGGGTACACCAAGGACAACCACCACCAATAGAGCCATGAGCAAGCTCCACTTGGTGGTGGGGTGCGGTTTTCCGGCCGGGGCTAACCCCGAAATCACACTCCTGCTCATTACCTGTACTTTAGCACAAGCATCTTGGGCGGGCTAATGTTCCTGCATGTTACATGGCCATATACTTGACATTTTAACAAGCTTATGCTAATATGCCTCTGCATAACTCTACTAAAGGAGATTTATATGATTTTGATTTCTAACCGGATTAACCGCTCAGCTCTCTTGGGCCTGGCTTTGGCTGGAACCTTGCTGCCACTTGGCGCTATGGCCACCAGCTCGCCTTCACCGTCGCCTTCCCCGTCCCCCGCTGTTTGTAGCGTGACGTCGACCGGCACTACTAACACCGCCGGCTCGTCCGCTAAGGACCGCTTTAGCATTGCTGGGTCGACCATTACAGGTAAGTTTATTGTGAGCGGCAACGCTAACTGTAAACTAAACGTCACCATTACGGCCTGGACGGCCCCCAACGGTACCGACGGCAAGCCGTATAACTTGCAAAAAGTGTACAGCCACAACACGGGCACCTACGGTGTTGGTACGCACACTATTAGCACCAAGCTCCCGAACTGCTTCTACCAGGTTGACCTCATTCGGGGGTCTAACCCGACTGCGGCCGATGGCAGCCCAGTGTATGCCGCTGGTGTGCTGATGGGTTCGCTGCACGCTGGGACTCAGGTCTGCACCACGCCGACCCCCAGCCCCTCGCCTAGCCATTCGCCCAGCCCGACTCCGACTCCGAGCCGCACGCCCAACCCCACCCCAACGCCTACCCCAACGGCCACACCTGAGCCTAAGGTGCTCGGCACAGCTACCAAGCTGCCCGACACCGGTGGTAGCCTCATGGGCCTCGTTGGCCTCACCGGCATGATCGGAACGTCCGCTGCCTACATTCGCAGCCGCCGCAACCGGTAAGCTTCTCGGCTAACCCATAAAAATAACCCGACGCAAGTCGGGTTATTTTTATGGGGCCGCGGCTAGCGGTAGTAGCTTTTGATCTGGAACAGAAAGTAGAGCCCGATGGCCAAACCGACCGCACCGCTAATGAGGCTGCCGAGGGACAGATGAAACAGGGCCCCGGCGGCGCTAAATAGCTGGCTATAAAAGACAATCTTCCAGCCCTTAGCGTAGGACCGGCTCTTTAGGCCTGGGACCGCGGCGAACAAAAAGACCATTTGGACCACCAAGGCGGCGGCGGCCAGCCAGTAGAGCGGCCCAACCGCTACCCCAACCGCCATGGCGACGGCGCCAACGAAGCCCATCACGCCGATTAGCCCGATTACCGCCGGCACGAGCAGGATGCCCAAGACGAGGCTGATGATCCAGGCATAGTCCACAATCCCCTTTTTGGCGTTCTCCGGCAGCTGGTAGGGGGCTTTTTTAGTAAAATACGGCTCGAGCTGGGCAATCAATTTATCCATTTTTTGGGTTCCTTAAGTTCTTTCTCAGTTTTACGCTCATTACCAGGAATGTGCAATTTTTACCGCTGCCACGCCTCTTTCGGGGCTAGTCGTTTTTAAAGGCCCACAATTTATACAACGTGAAATTCCAGATGGCGCTGCCAATTACCCCGCACCCAAAGGCCACCGTTTTGATGACGAAGGCTTTGGTTAAGACGGCCGGGATTAAGCCCACCAGGCCGAGCATCCGCGCCAAATCGAACCAAAAGCCGCCAAAGGCCTGCCCGCCGGTGGTGCCGGAGAGCAGAAACACCATGGTGGGCTGGATAGCATACACCGATACCAGCGTGGCGGTGAGAAACCGCAAGCCCGATTTACCGACTTGCACGCGGCTGGCGAACACCCAGCGGCGGTTCCAGTAGAAGCTGTTGATCATAGCCGCGGTGCCGGAGAAGAACTTCACAATGAAAACGCGATCGAGCGGCACGTTGAGCAGCTTGGTGACGGTGATGTAGATGGTGTAGTCGATGATGGTATTGGAAATGCCGACCACGCCAAACTTGGCGCCTTGTTTGACGAGGCTGGTTTTATGGGCGGTAGGCTTCGGCCCGGCGGGTTTTTTCGGGGTAGCTGACATAATGAGTTCTCTTGGCTATATTTTTAAGCATAACTGTTTTACAAGGTTTTTTCAAAATTGCCAATCAATAATGCCTTTGAGTGGTGCATAATGTAGGCAGCGGCCAACATTTTGCCCGTCGAGGGTATGGAGGTTGCATTTTTGTCCCCTGGCGCCAGATACAAATCTGGTAGCACCCCGACAATTTGGAGGAGTCATGAACACCGGCGTGGCAGCGTTGCTGCGTTTGCAACACCCGAAGCTAGCCGACTGGGTCGCGGAGGTCGAGGCTCTGACCGAGCCCGACGACGTGGTTTTGGTGGACGGCTCGGAGGCGCAGCGCCAAGGGCTGATCGACATGCTCATCGCGCAAGGCGTCCTCACCCTGCTGGGCGGAAGCTTCATGGGCTCGTACTTGGCTCGATCCGACCCGCGCGACGTGGCCCGCGTGGTGTCCGACACCCACATCTGCAGCCCGCGAGACTCTGGACCCCTCACCAACTGGTGGGACCCAGCCGACGCGCTGCCGGAAATGCGGCGTCGGCTGGCGGGCGTGATGCGCGAACGCACCATGTACGTGGTGCCGTTTAGCATGGGCCCGATCGGGTCCGAGCTGTCTCGGATTGTGGTGCAGCTGACCGACTCGGCGTACGTGGCGGTCAACACCCTCATCATGGCCCGCACCGGGCAGAGGGCGCTCGACCAGCTCGGCTCGGACGGCGCCTTCACTCGGGCCATTCACTCGGTGGGTGTGCCCCTGGCGCCCGGCGAGCAAGATGTGCCGTGGCCCTGCAACCCGGCTATTCGCAAGATCTGCCATTTCCCCGAAGACGACATGGTGATTTCGATTGGCTCGGGTTACGGCGGCAACTCGCTGCTGGGCAAGAAGTGCGTGGCGCTGCGGCTTGGCACCGCCCGGGCCGCGAAGCACCCCACCGGCGCGCGGGCCGAGCACATGATGCTCATCCGTGTGCGGCAAATCGCCACCGGGCGCGTCCGGCACATCGCCGCCGCGTTCCCGTCGGCCTGCGGCAAGACCAACCTGGCCATGCTGGTGCCGACGATCCCGGGATATGAGATCACCACCCTTGGCGACGACATCCTGTGGATGCGCGTCGGGGCCGACGGACGGATTTACGGGATCAACCCGGAGGCCGGTTTCTTCGGCGTCGCGCCGGGCACCGGTCCACGGACCAACGCCGTGGCCACCAACGCCATCCTCAAGCCGGGCAGCTTGTTGACGAACGTGGCCTTCAACCCGAAGACGCGCGAGGCTTGGTGGCCGGGGTTGTCCGGCGAACCGCCCGCACGGCTCATCACCTGGAAGGGTGTGGAGTGGCACCGCGACACGGGTGACGTCGCCGACACCGTCCACGCCAACGCCCGCTTCACCACGCCGTACGCGCACTGCGACACGGCCGACCTCGCCGCCTGGGACGACCCGGACGGCGTGCCGATCGACGCCATGCTGTTCGGCGGGCGGCGGCCCGACACCATCCCGCTCGTGCGCCTGGCGCGCAACTGGCGGGAGGGCGTGCTGTTTGGTGCTATGGTTAGCTCGGCCACGACGGCCGCGGCTGAGGGCCGGGTGGGCCAGATGGCTCACGACCCGTTCGCTATGGCGCCGTTCTTCGGGTTGCGGGTGATGGATTACATCCGCCACTGGCTGTCGATGGGCCGCTGCATCGAAGCGACCCACGGCCCCAGCGGCCTGCCGGTCTTCGGCTACGTCGACTGGTTCCGCGAGGACGCCGCCGGCAACTTCCTGTGGCCGGGCTTCGGCGAAAACGGCCGGGTGATCGACGTGATCATCCGCTACCTCGACGGCGAGCTGGGCGAGGACGACCTGACGGCGACGCCGGCCGGGCTCGTTCCGGAGCCGGGGGTCCTCAACGTGGAAGGCCTCGACGTGCCACCTGGGGCCTTGGAGGAACTGCTGGCGGTCGACCCGGCCGCCTGGCTGGCGGAAGTTCGCGAGGTCAAGGCATACTACGCCAACACCTTCGGCGACGACTTCCCGGCCGAGCTGCTGGAGCTCCTCGACGAGATGGAGCGGGAGTTCGAGGAAGCCCTCGTGTAGCGCCAATGCTCTACCTTATTTGTCGGCCAATGCCGGCATCACCCTCGTGGTGGTGCCGGCATTCTACTTTTACCCAGCTTTTATATCACGCCGAGAACCTATCGTTATCTAGCATCAGATGGCGACCTGAACGCGCCCTTGCCATATATGATCTTGGGGCAGCTCTGGCTCAGAGAGATTGACGCATTTGAGTTTTATTTGGTGGATAGTTATAAATTCACTTGCTACCCGGGGGTCCGAGGCCGCATACGCGGCGCTCTTTGGACCCCCGGGTCTAGACTGGTCGGCCTAAGGGAAATATCTCCCCGTGCGGCAATGGGCGCAACCCGACAGGGCGAGGTACAACACCCCCGCGACCACCATAGCTGTGCGGGTGTTGTTGCCACAATCGGGGCAGGGTAAGCCATGCGTGCTGAACTTCTCCGCGAGGATGAGTCCGGCCGCGCGAGCAGCCCCCCTGTCGATCGGGAGCGCCAGACGGCGGCGCTCTTCGACCAGCGCATAGCCAATGTGCTCGAGTGTTGGCACGGCGATGAGATTATTTCTGGCATACCATCCCGGACTGCTGTAGTCGGGCTCGATCTGGATGAAGAGCTCGAGCCCGGTCTTGTAGTAGCCTGGGCCAATGTATTCGCCCCAGTACTCATGCCCGTCTAGGACGAAGGTGATGATCGCCAGGTTGTACCAGAAGGAGGCGCCACCACCATAGCCGTCCTTGTTGCTGGAAGCCTGAAGGACTGCCCGGACCCGAATGCGAAGGGTGTGGGCTACTTCGTCGGAGCTTAGCCCCTTATCTGTGAACCAGGCTTCGAGCGCTTTGCGGGCTTCGGCTTCAAACAAGCGGTCCCGCTCAGCTTCGAGTTCGGCAGGTGTTTTGTGCGGTGGTGCTTTGGCCGTCGCGGCGACAGCGGCCGCTATGGCGCGCTCGTTTAGGTTCATTAGGTGCTCCAATGGTTCTGACTGGCGTGAATTGCGCGAATTGAGCGATTGGTTTAGCTATTGTGATATCAAAAGAGCAATATGTAAAGGTAACTGACGGGCAGCGACGTGACTGTTGGGGATATAGTGGGGCGAGGAAACCCGATTAGAATGTAAAACTAAAATGGCTCCAGGCGTATAGCTCGACCACGAGAAAGCCGGATGCCAGTACAAACCACGCGATGTTGATAATGTGAACCCAGCCGCGCTGATGGTTGATCTTATCAATCACTATGCCAACAAAAGCGGCCACAGCGGCCAGGAGGCTCCCTCCGAACACCATGGATAGCCCCAACCCCGGGTTTAGCTGTGTTATCGGGAGGCCAAAGATTGCGGCCACAGCGAATAATGTCGGCAGGCTGTTGATGAATTTGACGGGCTTCATATCCCGCTAAATATAGCATAAACGCTTTAGGGCAGCGTTAGGACAAGCTTGCCGGTGGTTTTACCCGATTCAATATCTTGATGGGCCTTGGCTACATCGTCGAACGCGTAGGTCGTGACCGGCAAGGCGCGGAATGCTCCGGTTTCTAACTTAGAGAAGATTAGGTTTAACCCTTCGTCAACGATATCCTCACGCTCATAAAGATAACTAATGTTGAATCCCATAACGCTTCTGTTTGACTTCACCATATCAAAGGGACTAAAGCGAGGAGTCCTGAGATAATCGCGAACTAAGATGAGGGGGTTGTGATGCCCGCCGCTTTTGGAGAGCATAGATTGGAATCCGTATACAAACAATATCCCGCATTGAGCAAGATGTTCGTAACTTTGTTTGAAGGTGCTGGTGCCGTTGGGGTCGTAGATTAAATCGTAGCCATGCGGAGATTCTCTCTTGGCCGCGACCCAAAGATCGGTGCTTGATTTGTCAATCACTGCATCGGCGCCAAATTCTTGGGCGATCTTTACTTTGTGGCTACTGCCCACTACCCCCACGACTTTACAGCCTAGGTCTTTGAGCATTTGCGTG
>CAZGZY010000073.1:0-6127 GCA_964530365.1 uncultured Candidatus Saccharimonadales bacterium | reverse complement strand
AAAGTCCGCCGGCCAACCACAATAGCGCCGGATGAGGCCACCAATTTGGCGAATTGGCGCTCGTCTTCCTCGGTGACGAAGTTTGACCGGCCCTGGGCATCGGCGATATAGCCGTCGAGGGAAACGCTAGGGTACCAAATGATCTTCATTTATACATAATAGCGTATACTTAACCCTAATGCTTACTACCCCACATGCCGTAGCTGGAGCCGCGATCGGCGCGGTCACGATTAACCCGCTTTTGGTTGTGCCGGTGGCGATTGCCAGCCACTTCCTACTCGACTCAGTGCCGCACTGGCAGGAAACGTTGGCCCCCTACACGCCGAGCCGCCGGACGTGGATTCGCGTACCGATCGACCTGGTGCTGGCGGTGGGGCTAGTGGCTGTGATGGCCGCCTGGCTGCCCGACCGGGCCAGCTCGATCTGGCTGGGGGCCGTGATGGGCAACGCGCCCGATTTGGACGTGGTTACCATCGTGCTGCCGGGGCTGCGGCGCGGCGTGGTGAAGACGTTTTGGGACTGGCATTGCCGCATCCAGCGCGAAACCGCCTCGCTGTTAGGCCTAGCGCCGCAGTTGGCGGTGATGGCGGGCGGGATGGGGCTGGCCTGGATGGCGCGGTAGCGCTTTTAGTTCTTCGGCCCTTCGGTGATCGGGTCGGACGAAGCCTTGGTGCGGCGGGCCAAGATTAGGAACGGCAGCGCCAGGATTTGCACGAGCGCTGAGAAGACATAGGACAGGCCGTAGCCGAAGATGTCGGCGGTCTTGCCAAGCGTGGGCTGGACGACGACGCCGCCGGCTGAGCCGATGAGGTTGTCGAACGACAACACGGTGGCCCGCTGGGCCGATGGGATGAGGCCGTTGAGGTAGGCTTGGCGAATCGGCGACACGGCGGCAAAGATGAGCCCCCAAACGACCAATAGCCCAACCGCCACCCAGAAGTTCCGGGTGAGCCCGATGAGCGCCAGAGATGCCGCACTGCCCACCACCCCGGTCATCAGGATGGAGGTGCGGTAGCTGAAGGCGCGACGCACATATTTGACGGACATGCCGCCGAGAATCTGTGCGCCGGCCACAATGGAGGCGGCCAGCCCCGCGATGCCGTAGGCGTGGGGGTTGTGGAAGAGCTGAAGCAGATAAGGCTGCATGGCATAGAAAGCGTAGAAACCGACACCGGCGCTAAATGGCGCTGTGAGCATTACCCAACGCACGGGAGGGTTTTTGAGGCCGTTGTCGACGGAGCTGCGCAATAGCTTCTTAACGTTGCCAAGGGCTTTTTCGTCGCGGATGGGAGTAAACCCTAAATCTTTCATGTATATGAAGGCGATAACGAAGGTGAGTAGTAGCACACCGGCCCGGATAACGTAAGGGACACCCAGATTGGTAACCTGTGCAACCAACCCGCCCGCCACCGAGCCCGTGAGCATGGCGACGCCGCCAATGATCTGCCCCTTGGCAAACACCGACTCCAGAGTACCTTTGAATCCCGTGAAGTGCAGGGCATCCACCAACCAGGCTTCGGTGGCGCCGGAGAAGAAGGTGAAGCCGAGGCCGAGCAAAACCGAGGTAACGGCCCAGGCCCAAAACGCGGCGTGCGCGTGCCAGGCCAGCAAGTAGAGCAAGGTAGACGCGCCGAGCGTAATGGTGCCAAGCAGGTACGACATGCGCCGGCCCATAGTGTCGGCCACGACGCCGGTCGGGATCTCGAAGATGAGCTGGCCAACCGAGAACAGCGCGTTAGCCGCGAAGGCCGCGGTGACACTCAGGCCCGCATCGAGCAGAAATAACGTATTGACCCCCCAGATAAACGAGGCCGCTAGGGTGTTAAATAGCGTTAGGGTGAGGTAGACAGTTTGAACGCGCTTGGGAGTTTGAATCATGAGCAAATTATACACTTACGGCTTACCTCCTGACAAAACCCCTGGCTTACGAGGCCAAATGAGAAGCTTCTCCAACATTCCACAGATATGTATTTTTCTTTATGGCTAAAGCCAGGACGGCGTGTTTAAATGAAGTTGAATGAATACTCTTCTCATCGCAGTTGTCCTGTTCGCACTGTTGTTTGACTTCACCAACGGCTTCCACGATACCGCCAATGCCATCGCGACCAGTGTGGCGACGAAGGCTGTGTCGCCCAAGGTGGCAGTTATTGCGGCCGCTATTTTGAACTTTCTCGGCGCGTTTGTGTCGCTCAAAGTGGCCGCAACCGTGGCCAAGGGGATCGTGGTCCCGGGGGCAATTACGCTGGATGTGATTCTGGCCGGCATTCTGGCTGCCATTATTTGGAACATTCTCACCTGGCGGTTTGGTCTGCCCACCAGCTCCTCGCACGCTCTCATCGGCGGCGTGGCGGGCGCGGCCGTGGCCTCGGCCGGGTGGTCGGTGCTGTTGGTGAAGGGCCTCAGCAACAAGGTAGTGATACCATCGCTCATCGCGCCGGTTTTGGGATTGGCGGGGGCAGGGCTGGTCTTACTTGTTATCATGCGGCTGGCGCGGCGCTACAGCCAGGCCGGGCAAGACCGGGTGTTCCGGCGGTTACAGCTAGTATCCGGGGCGTTTGTGGCCTTCACCCACGGCACCAACGACGCCCAAAAAACCATGGGCGTCATAGCGCTTGCCCTGCTCGCCGGACATCCCGCGGCGCATTTCGCGGTGCCGCTGTGGGTGATCCTGGCTTCGGCCACCGCCATGGGACTCGGCTCCTACCTCGGCGGCTGGCGCATCGTGGACACCTTGGGGCGTAAATTGGTGCATTTGGAGCCGAGGCAAGGTTTCGCGGCCGAAGTGGCCACCGCGACAATTCTGGCGACTACCGCTAATCTAGGCTTCCCGGTTTCCACCACCCACACTGTGAGCGGCTCGATTATGGGTGCGGGGGTGGCGAGCGGGCTCGAGAAGATCCGTTGGAGCGTGACGCGCGACATTTTGATATCCTGGCTCCTCACTATCCCGTCGGTGGCGGTTGTGGGGGCACTCTTTGTGAGTATCACGAAGCTGCCGGCCGGCGCTCTGGTCATTGCAATTTTGGCCGCGATTGCATCCCTGACGATATTGGTGACGCGACATTGGACATGGGAGAGCACGGCTCAACTGCGGGCCCGTTTGAATATTCTCGAGCGAGTTCGCCGAGCGCGTTGAGCCTGCTAAGATAGAGCGATGAATAAAAGCGAAAAAGACCAGCTGCTCGCGGCGGCGCAAGCGGATGTGGCGCGGGTGACAGGCGTCATCGGCGGGCTGTTGGCACGACTAGAGGTGGCGATGGCGCGGGCCGATGAAGCGGTTCGGGCCATCGACGGCAACGAGAGCGAAACGGCCTTTGAAGACCGCATGCGAGCCATGGCCGCCAACGAGAATTCAGCCGAGATTCGCGAAGGGTTGGTGGAATTGGCACAGGCGCCGTATTTCGCGCGGCTGGACGTGGCGTTCGAGGACGAGCCGGAGCAGCCGTATTACATCGCCAAGCACCCCGCTAGTGAACTTAGGATCTACTCGTGGACGGCGCCGGTGGCGGCCCTGCGGTTTGAGGCGCCCGGCGCGGTGAGCTACCTGCCCCCAAGCGGCCGGCGGACCGGGCACATGACGCGGCGCGACCAATACATGATTGCCCGCGGTCACGTGAACTTTATGACCACCGAGCTTGAGGGCCGGGAGCGAGAGCTGATTTACCAGGAGCACTTCTCGAGCCGCAAAACCGGCTTCGTGCTGCCCGAGGTGGTAGCGCAAATGGAAAAAGCGCAGGACCAAGTGATTCGCGCCGGGCACGCCGGGCCGTTCGTGATTTCCGGGCCGGCCGGCTCGGGCAAGACTACCCTGGCGCTGCACCGGGTGGCGTTTTTGCGCCAGTCGCCGGAGACGGCGGCGTTGTACCCGGCCGAGTCGGTGCTGGTGCTGGTGCAAGACGGCAACACCGAGGATTACTTCGCGCATTTGCTACCGGAGCTGGGCATCCACGACGTACACATTACGACATTTGGGCATTGGGCAATTGGGGTTTTGGGGTTGGGGCAGTATTTCTACCACGGCCGGCCGGGGGTTAACGAGGCCGAGCGGGACCGGTACGAGTTTGCGAAATTACAGGCGCTAGGGGGAAGGCGGGCGGAGGCGAACGAGCGCGAACTGAAGACCCCGAACAAGCTGCTTTTGGCTCATTACAGCGGTTATTTGAACGATGGGCAGATGGGCTTGCTGGCTGAGGAGCTCGAAGAAGGCGCACTCGACCGGTTTGACCTCACCTTGCTACTCATGTGGCAACAGCGCCTCACCGGAGGGCTTATGAAAACCGCCGAAGATGTGACGTACTTGCGCGGTGGGCTAACAAAACGCGTTCGGCGCCAAGTGCCGCTGGAGTACTCACTAGTCCTGGTGGACGAATTCCAAAACTACCTGCCGGAGCAATTGAGGCTATTGCGCGGGGCAACAGACAAGAAGCGGTCGATGCTCTACGTTGGTGACCTGGCGCAGCAAACGCAGCTGGGGGCTACTCGGGACCTGGCACAGATTGGCGAGGAAGTGGTGCCAGAGCGGGCGATTAAGCTCGAGAAGGTTTACCGCAATACCCGCCAGATTCTGGAATACATTCGGACTTGCGGGTACAACGTAGAGATTCCAGCCGGTGTGGCTGAGGGCCCAGCGGTGGTGGAGCGCCCGGCGCGGGACGTGGTGGAGGCGCTGCAATACATTGTGGGGCTGACGCGAACACCCGGAACAACGCTCGGGATTATCGCCAAGGACCCGGCCGAGATTGCCACCTACCGCGACTACTTCGCCGGCGACCCGAGCGTGCGCTGCCTGACGATGCGCGAGGCACAAGGCGTGGAGTTTGAGGTGGTGGTGCTGGTGAGGCTGGGCGCGGCGGCGCGGGACAGCGGCGAGGCTGACCGGGCTCTAGCCGAAGCCCAAGCGCAGGTGGACCGGGACTTAATGTACGTGGCGCTCACGCGGGCTATGACCGAGCTGCATGTGGTTGGGCCGCTAGCCTAGGTTAGCGGCGGCATCTTGGGACGGCGGGCGCGAACACGTACTCTTGCTATTAGCTTAATAATGTGTCAATGTTGTAGGGCCGTTTGGCACTCCACCGCTCCTTTCACCGATTGAGGTGCTGCTATGATAACGGTCGACACAACCATCGCCGAGCTGCGAATACACCCGGTCAAGGGGGGCGGCGGCATCGTGGTCCCGCGCATCGTAGTGGGTCCACAGGGCCCGCTGCGCGACCACCGCTGGATGATAGTTGACTGCCTTACCGGCAGGTTTGTCGCCCAGCGCGATGAGCGCGGGCGTGGCATCGCCATCCCACAAATCAGCCAGATCCGCACGGCTATCGATGGCGACGAGCTCGTGCTCACGGCCCCAGGCATGGACGAGCTCCGACTGCCCCTTAACGGCCACGCGCCGGGGATAGCATCGGAGCACGCGATCGCGGTGCAGCTCTGGGGCGACACCGTGGCCGGAGTCGACCAGGGAGCAAAGGCGGACGCTTGGGTCACTGAGTACCTGGGCCAGTTCCGGCTGACCGGCGGTTACCGGCTGGTGCGCATGGCCGACGACTACGTGCGCCTCACCCCGGATGGCCTGGGCCGCACAACGTTCACCGACGCCTGGCCGCTGCTGGTGGGCTCCACCGCCTCGCTGGCCGGCCTCAACGGGCGAATCGCCGAAACGCGCCAGCGCAACGGGGAGCCGGAGGAAGTGCCGTTCGGTTGGGACCGGTTCCGGCCCAATGTCGTTCTGGACGGTTGGTACCCGTACATCGAGGACGCGATCGTCTGGATGATGGCCGGCGGAGTGCAGTTAGTGGGTACCACGCGGTGCAAGCGGTGTCTCACCACCACGACCAATCAGGCAACCTCGGTGCGCGGCCCCGAGCCGCTGCGAACGTTGAACCAGTGCCGGCGCGGGGACGGCGGTGTCGTGTTCCTGCGCAATTTCCGCCACGCCTCCACGGGCACGATCGCCGTCGGCGACAAGGTGGAGATGATTCTGGCAGTGTAAACGAATCGCCACTAGTACTGGTCGGGCGGGGGAAAACCCCCCCCCCCCCCGCCCCCACAAAATATAAAACCACCCGGAGAAAGTTGTTTTTTTTTTTGGAAAGTAATCACACAAATAAAACCCGCCCCCAAACCGGTA
>CAZGZY010000072.1:0-6148 GCA_964530365.1 uncultured Candidatus Saccharimonadales bacterium | reverse complement strand
GTGGTTCCCCGCTCCGTCCACTGCCGTCACCATAATCGTATAAGTCCCCGGCGCATGAAAGCTCAGCACCCCGGCCCACAGCCCGCTGCTAGCATCGTGGCGCATCGTGAAACTCTGCTCGCCGCTCTTGACTCCCGCCGCGAGCGCGGCAATCACAGCCGACACCGGGCCGCCTACCGCATTGAGCGTAACCGTCTCGTCCACGTCCACTGCTGCCCGCCACCGTCCGGAGCTATCCGGCGCCGCCACCTGCGCCCCCATGCTCACGAGCGCCGTCCCAAACCTCGGGGGCAGCCGGTCGATCACCAGCGTCGCCGGCACAGTCGCAGCTGTGTTCCCACTCGTATCCGTAGCGCGCGCTAGCACACTATAATTCCCATCATCCGTCAGCACCGGCGTAAACGAAAAACTCACATTCGCCGGGCTGGTGGTCGTAACCGTCTTTTTCTTTCTGCCCGACCCGGTGCTGCTCGTTGTGGTAGCCTGCACTACATTATCCACCGGCAGCCAATTCTTCCCACCATCCACCGAGTAATCCACCCGCGCCACCGCCACGTTGTCCGCCGCCACACCGGAAATCTTCGGCACCACCTTAAACGGCGCCGTCAAGTTGGTCGCGATGCTCACCGTCGGCGGCACCGTTTCCGTCGACGGGCCCACCACTGCCCCGGGCACATTCGCACCGTTTAGGCCAGCCGTCGGAACTTGCACCATCACTGGTGGCGCCAACGCTGCCGTCAAGAACGTGTTATCGCTCGAGCTAGCTGTGCCCCCATCCGAGGGTGTAGTACTCGTCACTGCGTAATGGTATCCAGTGTTAGCCGCCAGCCCGGTAATAGTCATGGTATGGCTCGTCACCAAACTCGCGTTTGGCCCCACCATCTTCCCGTAACTACCGTCCAAGCCGTAATCCACTTCCGATGTCGCGGGCACATTGGTGTCCCACGCCACCACCACCGACGTCGGCGTCAGCCCCGACAGTTGCACATTCGAAACCGCCAGCGGCTGCTGCACCGCCCCCTCAAGCGCAATAACGTGCGAGCCGCTACACCCAATAGCGTTGCTACCTCCAGCGTCATCTGAAGCCTGGACGTCCCAATATTGCGCCGGGTCGTTAGCATTAGCCGACTGCACTCTAATGGTAAAGCTAACGCTCTCGCCCGGGTTCACCGTGCCTCCGGTGAGGTAGGTGGTGGTCCCCCCAGGAATATTGGCCGACCACCCGCTAATTGTCGCGTTTGTCATGGTGTAGTCTAGCGACGGCACGGTAACCCTAATCCATTGGACGGCGTTAGGGTCCGTGTTTTGGAGCGTAAAGTTGATATCAACAGCAGTGTTTGGCGCCATGGTATCGGGCGTAGAGTCCGCGCTGCAAGATGACAATTGCGCGTAAACCGTTGGCACAGGCAAAACTGCGGCAAGAAGGACCGTTACCGCAAACAGCGCCCACGACTGTTTGAACCGGATAAGCATTAGCTTTATTGTACCCTTGCTACCAGTGTTTCGCCAGGCCTTACTTCCGGGGCCTAGTTGGTACCAGAGCCCGAAGCGCTATTGTTATTCAAGTCAACTTTAGCGTACTCAATGATCTTCTTGGTTGACGGACGGTATAGGAGAGCCCGGCCGGAGTTACTAAAAATTAGTACCTTATCGCCGTTCTGCGCGTTCTGGAAAAACTCTTGGTTCTTCAACTTTGTCACATCGTTAACGGTAGCCAATGTAGGCGTTTCGCTAGGCAACACCAGAGTTTTGCCAATCTGGTCTACCAAGCGCTTGACTTCACTCTGGTCGGTTTTAGCTTGCAACTGGGATAACTGGTCGCGCGTCGTAATATAACCGTAGGCCAAAAACCCAATACCCAGCACCACAACCCCCACAAGCAACGCCTGCCACCGCCACCGACGCAAAAAACTCTGCGTGGGCGCGACCACTTTGCCCACCGGCGGCGGACTCACCGGCATGCTGGCCGGCCGCACATCGCTATTATGATACCGTGAACGCTCTTGCATTGCCCCTAAACCTTAGTACATCGCTTATGCTCCAGTGTAACGAGTTTTGCCATCTGGGGCAACCAACCTAAGCTCACGGCTTGGGCGCTGGGCTTAGCACTGGGCTAGGAACGGGCGTGGGAGTTGGCACTGGGGTAGGTACTGCCGCGGTCTTAGCATTTTGCACGCCCAACGCCAGCCATGAGAAATCAAGCTGGTCAACCGCCGCTCTGGGCAAAACCACGGTAAATCCTTGGGGCGTCAGATCTGTGTAGGAATATGGCTCAAACGAGCCATTCTTAAGCGACACCACCACAACCGGCGTTTGGTCATACGGCCGGTCAAACTTCACGTCCACCCGCTGCTGTGTCGGGTAAATCGTCGCGTAGCCGGCTGTATCGCTGTTAAAGGTGGCGCGACCGGCAAAACTCACGTCGTTATTAAACACCGCCCCTTCGATGAACGTCACGAGGCCGCGGAAGAAGGCGCTACCGTGGAAATCGGCCGCCCCGCCCACCACCAAGCCGCCGGCCACGTTCAGGTTGGCCGCCACGGTGCCATTCTCGATCCGCAGCCCGGCCAAATTGAGCCCGGGGCTAGTTAGGGGCGCCCCAGGCGCGACCGGCAATGCCCCCGATGCGCCCGCAGCGGCCAATTTAGCCTGCAGGCTGTTGACCGAGTTCGTGAGCACATCCAGCCCCTCTATCTCATTTGCCTTAATCTTATCGGCGTAGAGCGTGCCTTTCACATACACATTGTGGTCAAAGGTTTGGTCCTCACTGGTAGCAGCGTTGAAGTTAAAGAAGCTTCCAGCCACCGCCGGGTCGGGTGAGTCGGGTGAAATCGGGGGGGCCGTTTGAATCGGCTGGCCATTGGGGGCCAGGTTGTCCGCCGCCTCAGCCCCAGAGTTCGGGATGTTGTCATCCTGCCAGCTGCGGAAGTAATCGATGTCGAGCGCCGTCGAGGAAGCCACAGCGGTGTTAATGTCCGCCTGCAACCACGGGGTCATGTTCGAAGCCGTCAGAGTTACCCCCGTTACACCGGTCCCACACTCTGCCTCCTTAATACCATCCGAAGTATCAACATCGGCGTAAAAGTGGACGTCAGCGGCGGCCGCAGCGGCATTCCGGACCTCAATCCTCAGGTAAGCAAACTGCGTCGAGGACATAGCGCCCGTACACGTCATGGTAGTACCTTGCTGGGCGTTGGCACTGGCCACAAACCCATACCACGTTGCGTTGCTGCAACCAGTAGGCGCGGTTTGGCTATAGGTTGAACAGTTGCTAAAGAAGATCCCGTTCCCAGGCATGCCGGGACCGGCGCCATTGGCGGTGTCACTGGCCGAGATCCCCGCATACACCCGCCGGGTATTGTCCGCCCCCACTAGCGTCGAGGGCCGCACCTTCATTTCAACCACGGGTAAGTTAGTCGCCAAATAGATCTTATTGGAGGTGGTGGTGGTAGCGGCGAGGTTCTCCACGCAGTTGGCCGCTGAGCTAGCTGTTATCGTCGAAGTCGCCGTTATCCGCTCAACGCCATTCGTGCCGGTAACGGTCGAGGCCGAACAGCTACCCGCCGACGCGCCCAGGACATGACTGAAGTTAAGCTCGCCGCCGCCAACGTTCGCACCGGCTGCCGTGCAGGCTGTAGCCGAACCCGCGTTGCCAAAGTCACCGCGGGCGTAGGCGTTAACGCCGTTACCGGCCGTGGCTGGCGTGGTGCAGGCCGAGTTATGGCCGTTATTGTACTCCTCGCCAAAGTAAGCGTTCTTAGCTAGAAAACCCCCGCCCATCACGAGCGAACCAAAGTTGGCCGCCATGTGCCGAACACTAAAGATGCTGTTCGAAGCCGAGTTGTTAATGTTGAACACTACCTGGCCCAAAGTGGCGCTCACGGCGTTAATATTGAGCGCGCTGTCCACCGACAAGCCGTTATTGAGGTCGACATAGCCATCAACCTTCAGGTCACCCACAAATCGGCCGTTGCCCGCGGTGAGCGTACCGCCGCCGCCATAATCGCTCAGGCTCTGGCTATTGAGACCCACCAAATCCAGGCTGCCGCCGATGAGGGTCCGCGGCAACGAGGCGTAGAGTACCGTCGAGGAAACAGCCGTGCCATTGTATCCCCCAGCCGCGTACAAGTACCCATTAGCCTCCGTAAAGCCAATAGCTTGAGCGCCCGTCGGCAGAGAGCTAGCCGCCGTATACCAGTTCCCTACCCGACCGTTAATCGCGCTACCGGTCACCACATACTCGTCCCCCAAAAGTGTCGTGTAAAACACCGTCGCATCCCGAGCCGCTCCGTCATAGCCGCCATACACATACAAGAAACCGTCAGCCACCGCCACCCCCTCTTCGGCTCGCACGGCCGGCAACGGGTTGAGCGTGTCAACCGTCGCGGTCAAGTCGCCATTGGCGCCAAAGTTAAACTTGTACACCGTGCTTTGCGACGCGCCGCCGGTTGTCCGGCCACCCACGTAGTAGATATAGCCGTTGGCGGCCGCCGCCCCGGCAAACCCGCGCGCCGCCGGTAGCACGCCTGTGGTGGCCGCCCACGGCCCCGTACTGCCATCCGCAAACACCTTGGCAAAGTAAACGTTCGTAACGGCCGTACCACAGGTATTCGTGTTGTCGCTACAGCCACCCAATATGTACATGTAGCCGTTAGCCACCACCACCGACGGAGCCACCCGGGCTTGGACCGTCGTACTACCCGCCGCCTGGCCAATAGCGTACGGGTTAGTCTGCATTGAGCCAATCGACCCATCGGCGTTCAGCTTGCCATAGTAGATCGCCGACTGCGCCGTACCAACAGAGTTAATACCGCCCACAACGTAGATATAACCATTGGCGGTTGTCACCCCGGTGTACGATAACCCGCTGGTTAAGCTAAAGGCGTTCGACGTCCAAGCACCGGTGCTACCGTCGGCATTCAGCCGTGCGTAGTAAATGCTCGTGGTCCCACCGCCGGCCGCCGTAGTAGTGCTACCGCCCAAGACATAAATATAACCGTTAGCCACCGTGGCGGCCGGCGCCATACGGGCGTTGCCCACGGTGGTGGGGCTCGCGGAGCCAATGCCGATCGGCGCCGCCCGCCAGGGCTGGATCTCACCCGACCCCACCCCATTAATCACCACATTCGACTTGAGGTTATTGTAATCAAACCCATTGGCCGCTTGAGAGTAGTTAACTACCGAAGGGCCGGCCACCAGCGACACACCGTCAAGATACAAGGTGTCGGTGGTGGTATCGCCCTGCTTAATGTAGAACTCCGAGTACAACCCAATCGTACCCCCGGTGGTAAAGGTGCAGGTAAATTGGGTCCAGGTACTGCTAATGCTACCGCTCGTCGTCACATCCGGGGTGGTGGTGCAGTTTGAGTCGCCCGTGGCTGTTCCTGGTGTGGCTGGATTATCGTTATGCCCGGCCGCAAACACGCCGTTGGCCGTGGTAATCATGGCCCAAAAGCTCAACGAATATTGGGTGTTAGGCAGGAATTGGTAGCGATATTCCGCTCCGGCGCCGTTAGTTGTGCCGGTTGTCACCTTCAGCGCGTAGCTCCCAAACTCGGATGTATCGTTGCTGGCCGCAATCGTCAAGTTTGTGCCGTTGGCGTGCAGCGCCCAGCCGTTGAGGTTGCCGTTCTCAAAGCCCGGCGTTGTCACCAAATTCATCTGGCTGTTATACGGTTCCACGTAGGTCGAGTGCGGAGCGCTCGTTTGCTCCAGCATCACACCGTCCAGGAAGAACGTTGGCGTAGTAGCGCCGGTCTTCTCAATGTAGACCAAGTCGGCCTGGGTGACCGTCGCACCGGTCGTAAAGCTACAGCTAAAATATTGCCACGATGTAGTGTTGAGCGTGGTATTAGTGGTGCAATCGGTGGATACGGCGTTAATGGTTCGCCCAAAGCTAAAGATGCTCGTCATGGTGGCCGAAGCCCGGGCATAAAAACTCAGCGAGTAGGTGGTATTGGGCTTAAACGGGTACGTGTAGCTCACCCCCGACGGGTTCGTGGCCGCCGCCACCACCTGCATCGACGACGCTCCATATTTAAACTGCGTCGACACACTCGTCGGCGCCGCGCCGCCTACCACCGCCCAACCGGTGGTATTGGCTTCAAAACTGCCGTTTGTGAGCAGGTTGTCGGCACCGGTACCGTCA
>CAZGZY010000071.1:3316-6159 GCA_964530365.1 uncultured Candidatus Saccharimonadales bacterium | reverse complement strand
CGGGAGGGCCACAAAAAAGGCGGTGCCCCCGCGGCCGGCCGGCTCGAACCAAACAGCGCCGCCAAGCTTGGCGGTGGCCGCGGCTACAATGTACAGGCCCAGGCCGGTGCCGGGCAGGCCGAGGGCGCGGACGCTGTCGGCACGAAAGAACTGCTCGAAGATGTGAGGGCGGTCGGCTTCGGGGATGCCATAGCCGGTGTCGGTAACACTCAGCAGGATAGCGGCGGCGGGGTGCTTGGTTTTGGCGGCTTCTTGGCTAGTAGCCGGGCGCAGGACCACTTCGACTGAGCCGCGGTCGGGGGTATATTTGACCGCGTTGGTAAGAAGGTTCTGGATGATTTGCTGGACAAGGCTCGGATGGGCCGTGAGCTTGCCGGCGCGCGGGTCGGCCGTCAGGGTGAGCTTGAGTTTTTTGGCTGAGATGTCGACCTGGAGCTGGGCTTGCGCTTCCAGGAGAGTTTGGGCTACCTTGACTGGCCCGGGCTCGTCGCTGTATTTGCCTTGGTCGAGATGCGAAGCCTGTAATATATCTCCGACCAGCTCGTCCATGCGGGCAGCGGCGCCGAGGATCTCATCGAGCAGCTCGCCTTGGGCCTCGTCGAGCGGCTTGGCTATTTCGCCCTTGTTAAGCATCTGGGCGTACCAGCGAACGGCCGCCAGCGGAGTGCTGAGTTGGTGGGCAACGAGGGACATAAAATCGACATCGGCGTGGTCTGGTTTGGGGTTGTTGTTAGTTGCCATAATAGTTTTGCATCCCCTATTTTTTTGCGTTATCGAGCAGGTCTTTGATAGTGTCGGCCATTTTGTCCGGGTCATATTTACTCTTAATAAAGTACTTGAGCGCACCCGCCGCGATGGCCGCGTCGGCCTTCTTGAGGTCGGATAGGTTGGTGAGCATAATGACGGGAAGGGCTTTGGTCGTGGGGTTGGCTTTGAGCCTTGTTACCATCTCTACCCCATCCATTATGGGCATCATAATATCTACAAGCACGATGTCGGGGTGGAAGTCTATGAGCTTATCGAGGCCGGCTTGGCCGTTGCCGGCGAGCTCGACTTCGAGCTCTTTGTAGGAGAACATGCGCTGGTACATGCGCGACATCAATGGGTCATCTTCGACGAGCAGAACTTTGTACATCGGCGGCTGGCCCTTTTGTAGGCAGTATGGTGGGCGGCGCTCCCAGCGTCAAGGCGCTTATGTTCGGCGCGGGGCGCGGGCGCGGGGTAGGCTAAAGGCGATCGTGGTGCCTTTGCCCTCTTCGGACCATTCAACCCAAATTTTGCCACCCATACGCTCGACTAGCAGCTTGGAGATGTAGAGCCCAAGACCGGACCCCAGGGTGGCGTCTTGGTCGCGGGTTTGTTGGAAGCTTTTGAAAAGCTTATTTTGCTGGGCGGGCGACATGCCGCGGCCGGTATCGGTCACGAGCACAACGAGGTGGCGACGATGGGCCCTAGCCCCGACCGTGACGCCGCCTTGGGCGGTAAATTTCATAGCGTTACCGGCGAGGTTGTAGATGACTTGTTGGATTCGTTCGGCATCAGCCTTGATGAGCGGCAAACGGGCCGGGAGTTTGGCCTTAACGTAAAGGCCTTTTTCGGCGGCCATGGTTTGGAGCTCCTGGACGACTATGCCGACCGGGTCGCTTAGTTGGATATCGGCGGTGTTTAGGGGCATTTGGCCGCGTTCGAGGCGGGCCAGGTCGAGGAAGTCGTTGACGATCTTGATGAGCCGAACGCTGGCTTCGTGGATATCGTCGGTGATGGCGGTGTGCTCGGGGTCGTTTTTGGGGCCGTAGACTTGTTTGAGCATGACGCTGTTGCCGCGGATAGCCGTGAGCGGGGTACGGAGCTCGTGGGAAGCAATGGAAAAGAATTCGTTTTTGAGCTGAATGACCCGGTCTTTGCGCACGATGAGGTTAACGGCAAAATTAACTATGAACAGCCCAATGAGCCCAACCACCAAAATGACCACTAAATAGAACGTGAGGGTGCGCCGGGTCTCCTGGTAGATATTGCGCGGTTCTGTGACCTTGGCTAAAAGGATTGGGCGGCCATAGATACCCTTGATGAGCCGGGAGCCAACAATGGTGTTGGCGCCGGTTGTTTGGGTATGCGCGGCCGTCGTGGAGGACTTGAGCGCGGTGGAGCTAAGCGCGCCGCCTGGGCCCAGCGCGCTCTCGAGAGTTAAATGCAGGTGGGTTAGTTCGCCCAACTGCGTAACCGCGATGGGGTCAAGGTATTCGGCGAAAACTAGCGTGCCGCGCTGGGGGCCGGTATTATCGGTGCGCAAAATGGCGCGGCTGGTGACAATTAACGGGTAGGTAGAGGTGGCCAGGATACCTTGTTGCTTGCTGGTTTCATCCCGGGCCAGCAATTGACTGCCCGGCAGCAGGGCGGTTTGCAGCTCGGGCGGGATGGGTATCTCCTCCCCCGTATCCAGGTTGACCCCCTTGAAGGCCACTAGCTGCTGCTTGGCATTGTAGAACAATATGAAATCGATGGAGAGGCTCTGGAGCGCTTCATCTTGCACATTGGATTCGAGGTAGGCCTGGTTGTGGTCTTGGATGAACTGGTAGGTGTCGTCCCAGGATGACCAATCGGCGATTTTGAGGGCTAGTTGGTCGATGCGGTTGCCGATCGCGTCCACCGCCCGGTCGGCATCTTTGCTGACATTGTCGGCTTCGATCTTGGCATATTCGCCCTGTACCAACGTCAGTGTCGCGGCAATGGTGATGGCGGTAGTAATGAAGAAGACGAGGCCGGTAAAGCCCAGTAATTTTAGTCTGATACTCACCCTTTCATACTACCAGAAAAGCATAAGCAATATACAAGGGCGCGGCTGG
>CAZGZY010000071.1:0-3216 GCA_964530365.1 uncultured Candidatus Saccharimonadales bacterium | reverse complement strand
ACTCACCCTTTCATACTACCAGAAAAGCATAAGCAATATACAAGGGCGCGGCTGGAGCGCGGCTGGTGGTGTCAGGCACGGGCGCTTTACGGCACAACTTGCCTTAAGCCTACCGGATGCCGCTGTCGACGGTAAGGTTGAGCTCTTGGGAGCCGCCGGTAACATCCACCTCGCTATTGCTTAGCGCAGAGAGCCCCGCCCGGGGCACGAGCTTGAGCGTGTAGTGCCCGGGCTCAAGGTGAAGGCTGTATTTACCCGCGCTATCTGTTTTGGTAGTGGCGGCAACTTTGCCATCGGCATCTACTGCTTCAATCGTGTGACTAGCCACGGGACTAGTGCACGGCGCGGCGTCGTTGCAGACTGGCCGAGTCGGCCCTTGAGTTACCACCCCAGAAAGAGTAGCGGGCGCAGTCTGGCTATTGCCGGCCCCAGAAGATAACGGTCTGGCGGAGTATTTTTGAGCAACCACAAAGCTTATCACCGCCATCAGGGCAACTACTAAGACAGCAACTATTACCCCGGCGCCCGCAAAGCCTCGCTGCATTTTTTGTGCCTTTCTCCGTAGCGTAAGCTTATTCTACTACACCGGCAAAATGGGCCGCCGGTATTACCGGCCAAACAGGGCATTAAGCAGGATAAACAGGTCCAGGTGGTCGACCGCCAGCTCGGCGGGGAGCATCTCCGGTATCATTCCGGACCAGAAGAGCGCGCGTAATTAATAGCTAGCAAGCCGGTATGCCGTCGCCCAGGCTCCAGAGTGAGCTATCAGACTCTATGAGCTGGCCATTGGCGGTAATAGTGTTACCGATTATCAACGGCTGGCTAGGCTCTAGGTTGGGAATAACCGTAGCGGTGTTGGCCGGCCAGGTCCGCATGACAACGCCATTACGGTCTTTTAGGATGGCCCGCACACCGCCGAGCGGCGTTGTGTATAAGAATTGGACGTGATTATAGGCGTAGTTGGGGCCAACGGTGTGATGAATGCCATCTACCGAGCAAGCCTTGAGGTTGACGAACGAAGCACTATAGGCCGTTGCGTAGACTCCAGGAGTGGGCGGTACTAGACTCTCGAGCTTACCCCACGTTTGTGACCCGACAACGCCATCGACGCTCAGACTGTGTTTTGATTGAAAAGACTTCACGGCTGCCTGCGTGGCCGGCCCAAAGCTGCCATCCTGATTGAGCCCGTGCAAGCCACCAGCGGACGTATCGAGGGCGTATTGGAGATAGGTCACACAGGTGCTTTTGGTGTAGGGGCTGGTGAGGCGTAGGGTCGGCTTGGTATTTGGACATTTTGAGACTGTGTGAGGGCCAGTAGAAGCATGTGAAGTTAGCTTGATAACGACAACACCTAGCACAACAACTATGCCGATGATTGTGAGTAGTTTAAACTTATTGGCCCCAAATGCTTTTGGGCTGCTGATTAGTGAACCACTGGTTTTGGCTGATTTGGATTTAATTTTTGGCATGGCTTTTTGCGCTTGCTTCCTTAATTTTGCTCTTAAAATAGCAACATACTACCAGCCTGTCAAAGGGCTTATGCTAGCTTGCTCCTCGTGCAAAGTAACCTTACCGAAGAGGGGATGCGGCCAGGCTACTTACGGCCAAAAAGCTTGCCAATGAAGCTGGTCTTGCCTTTTTGCCAGCCGGCTTGTGCCAAAAAGTTAAATAACGGCTCTTTAATTTCAGAGGTAGCGAATTTGTACTGATAAGTAGGCCCACCAACCGCGGTCTGATTTTGGGGCTGATTGGCCTGGCCTAAGCCAAAACCCATCTCCTTCCCAATCATATGCCCGCTAAAGCCCTCGGTGCTCTTACCGAATGATACTTGCCCGGTAAGCGGGTTGAACGAAATTTTGGTTTTACTTTGGGATTGATGGTCCTGGGAGGTAAAGCTGTGGCTAGGTTCGTCAAAGCTAACGGTCACCCGAAACTCTTTATCTGCGTTGCCGGCGGCCAGAGGCGCGGCCCAGGTGGCGTCCAAATATTTCCACTCGCCGATTATCTGGCCGCCATCGACGCGGTACTGAAATGGTTGGTCCGGTTTATTTAATGTGTCTACTGCTTCTAGGGTTTGTTGGAGCGTATAGGGCTGCATGTTACTCTACCGTTGTATTAAGCGGTTCATTAGCCGATCTAAAGTTAATTACCTGCCAGGCATCACCGCTTTTCTGCAGTTCAGTTTTAATATATTTATTGCCGTTGGAAGTCTTTACCGTGTACACAAGTACGGCCGTTTCAGGCGCGCCAGCTGATTTTTCAATTGCTCGGCCGCTCACTTTCTCTTGTCCTTGTAAAACGGGGCCAACCTGCTGAATGATGGTGGCTAACTGCTCTTCGGAGGTGGCTTGTTGAAACGCTTTGCTGGTGAGGGCATAGGCAGCGCTAGAATCACCAGATTGCACATCATTGACAAACTGGTCGCTGATCTTCTGGGGGGCTTGCGTCGCTGTAGTGGCCACAATAACCGCGATAACGATAATCGCGATAAAGACCACCACGATTATGCCAACGATCTTAAGCCAGCTTGGGATACGCTTTTTGGTGGGCATAGCGCTTTCAGGCGCGGGTGATTGTGGCGGTACTGGAGGCTGTGGCGACGCAGGGCCCGGCTGGGGCGGCGCTTGCGGGCTGGTTGATGATGCTTGTGTTGGCTGAGGATCTTGAGCTAGCATGGTGTCCTAGCGTCCTTTTCTGTTATGCTTATTTGCGATAATAGCAAGCTTTATAGCTGATGTGCAAGGCTAGACGCTTGAGCAGTTGTTTGTTTTACAGCATGTAAATGAATGTGACGCTGCGGGGATCACCAAATAACCTGGGTGGACTTATTTACAGTTTTGCGTAGAGTGTAGAGTCATGAGTGATATTACGGTTAGACAAGCCTCAATTGAAGAGGCAGTTAACGTCAACAAGACGGTGGCCGAGTTCAAAGCACCAATCGACGCGGCTTACTTTAAGAGCCGTTACGGCGACCGAGAGCACCTAATACTCGTCGCCTACGTTGACTCTAAGCCAGCTGGATATCTGGTTGGCTACGACCGAGACCAAGATGGGTCCTTCTACTGTGGCTGGGCTGGGGTAAACCCGATCTTCCGCCGGAAAGGGGTTCTAAAAGCACTCATGCGTTACCACGATGCGTGGGCTACAGATAAAGGATACACCAAGGTTAAAATCAAGACGCGCAATAACCACCGGTATATGCTGGCCTTCCTGGTA
>CAZGZY010000070.1:0-6227 GCA_964530365.1 uncultured Candidatus Saccharimonadales bacterium | reverse complement strand
GTCGATCCCTTAGCCCGAGCCCGCCGGCGGGAGGTAGACGCACTAGACTTACGCAGCTTCTTCGGTGATTTCTTGGTAGCCATATGCCGCCATTATATCAGACCATAAGGGTAATTCCGTTTCAAACGGCCAAAGGGCCCACATCCTTGTTCAGAACGTGGACCCTCGGTTTGTTACAACTAGCTCGCGCTGGAGCTCAACCAAAGTGCCAGAGCGCAGCGAGGCCGACGATTGCGACGACCGCCCAGAGCGCGGTCACCCACCCGCGCGTCCTCGGGCCCCAGCGAAGCAGCACGAGCCTCAACGGTCGCTCGAGGCTGGGCTCTCCCATTATCCCTCCCCTCGAAGGTCTCGGATTGCAACAAACCCCACCAACCAACCTCGGCCGCCGGCCAACGTTGGTTAAGGCCGCCAATCTAACAAATCTTACTCAAATTGTCTACTTGCCAAACACCAAAATCCGAAATTCAGCCGTCACCGCCCGCTCCGGCAAAGCCGCCAAGCGGCTCTTGGCCGCCTCATCCAAAAACCACGCGTTCGGCGTCATCCCCACGAGCTCCGCAATGGTCGCGCCGCGCAGCCGCAGCGGCGCCGTCAGCGTCTCGGCCTCCACCAATCGAAAATCTCCCGTTAGCGCCCGTTCCACCGCGGCCTGCTTCTCGCCCTGAATCTCAAGCAATGACGCCGTTTCGCGCAACTCGCCCAAGTGCCGCTCCGTCGGAATCACCACCACCAAGCGCCCGTTTGGCTGCAGGATCCGGGCGAATTCGCCCCGGTTGCGGGGCGCAAAAATATCGAGCAAACCGCCCACGGAACCGTCCGCCAATGGCAGTGGTTTGTTCGTATCCGCAACGGCAAATTTTACCTTAGTGTAGCGCTTAGCGGCCAATCTCACGCCCTCTTTCGCGAAGTCAGTCCCGAGGCACATTGAACTACTTATGTGTTCAGAAATTCCGCCAACATAATACCCTTCGCCGCAGCCGATCTCCGCTACCACTTTAGTGTTCAAACCCGCCACAATTTCCACCAGGCGCCGCCGCAACGGCTCGTAATGCCCCGCCTCCAAAAACCGGCGCCGCGCCGCGAGCATCGCCGGCGTGTCGCCTTTGTAGCCGCTCTTCTGCCGCCCGGCCAAGAAGTTTACGTAGCCTTCCTTGGCCACATCAAACGTATGACCGCTCGCGCACACCAAAGAGCCACCAACTCGCGTTAGTGGCTCCTGGCAGTGGCTACAAACCCACATCGCTTCGGCCTAGACTTCGTTAATCACGGGCAAGACCATCGGGTTGCGCTTGGTCTTGTTGTATAGCAAGTCGCCAACTTCGTCGCGCAGTTTGAGCTTAAACTTCGCCCAATCCTCACGGCTGGCGCTCTCGCTTGAGCCGCGCTTCTCGAACGCTTTGCGCACCTCGGCTCGCGCCTTATTAATGAGCTCCTCGTTCTCCTTCATGTAAATGAAGCCACGCGAGATGATGTCCGGACTGCTTACCAAGCGGCCGGTCTTGCGGCTCACCGTGGCAATAATCATAAACACGCCTTCGCCGCCCAGCGCTAGCCGGTCGCGCAGCACCACGCCTTCCACGTCCCCGACGCCGGAGCCGTCTACCATCACCATACCGGCCGGGATACGCGCGCCCTTTTGGGCACTGGTCGGCGTCAGCTCCAGCACGTCGCCGTTGTCCATCACGAAACAGTTCTCGCGTGGGACACCATTCTCCACCGCCACTTCGGAGTTGTACACCAGGTGGTGGAACTCGCCGTGGATCGGCATGAAGAACTTCGGACGGATCAAGTTCACCAAGTCGGCGACGTCATCGCGGGAGGCATGCCCACCCACGTGCACCGGCCCATGGCCGCGCAGCGACTCGGTTGCCCGCGAGTACACGCTGGCCCCCTCGCGCATTAGGTTGTCCACCAGGTTCACAATCGCTACCTCGTTGCCCGGGATCACACTCGAGCTGAAGATCACGGAGTCGCTCGGCTTAATTTTGATGTTCTGGTGGTCACCGGTACTCATGCGAGACAAGGCGGAGTTCTCTTCGCCTTGTGAGCCCGTGCACAGCACCACCACTTGCCCGTCCGGATAGTTGCCGGTATCTTGAGCGCGAATCAATAGGCCTTGAGGTACGCTCAGGTAGCCCATCTTCACACACAGCTCAATCGTTGAGAGCATCGAACGGCCCACGAGCGCCAGTTTGCGGTTCGCTTTAGCCGCCGCCTCAATAATGAGCTGCACGCGCGTCACCGAGCTCGAGAACGTCGAGATGATAATGCGCCCGTCGGCCCGGCTAAACAGGTCGTGAATCGTTGGTTCAACCAATTTCTCGCTACCGCCGCGGCCCACCTTGTCACAGCTAGTCGAGTCGCTCATCAGGAGTAGGACGCCCTCGTCACCAAGCTCTTTAAAGCGAGCCAAGTCCATCATCTTGCCGTCCAGTGGGCTGGGGTCCAAACGCCAGTCACCGGTATCGATAATGATTCCCACCGGCGTCCGCAGCACAATGGCTGTAGAATCGGAAATCGTGTGGGTTACCCGCACCAGCTCAATGTTGAAGGCGCCAATCTGCACCCGCTCGTGCTTGTCCGGGTCCATCACCACATATTGCGGTGTCTGAATCTTAAATTCTTCAATCTGCTTGGCTACCATGCCTAGGCTAAGCCTGGAACCGTAAACCGGCACCGGGAACTTCGGGATCATGTAGCCCGAAGCGCCAATGTGGTCCATATGGCCGTGGGTAATGATAATAGCCTTCACCTTGTGGCGGTTCTTCTCCAGATACGTCACATCCGGCAAAATGTAGTCCACCCCCGGCTGGTTAGCGTCCGGGAAAGCAAAGCCCATGTCGAGAATAATAATCTCATTGCCATACTCTATGGCCGTCATGTTCTTGCCGATCTCACCCAAACCGCCCAGCGGCATCACCTTGAGCTTCGGCGCATTAGTGACCTGGTTGGCCGGCCCGCGCCCAGATTGCTTCTTAGATTGCTGCACCCCGGCCGAACCGTTGAAGATGCTCTTGTTAACCGGCATAGCGTCGAGCGCCGGCACCAAGTCGGTGTGGTTCGGCATCTGCTGCTGGCCATTACGCCGCCGACCGCCGCCGCGCCCGCCACCGCCGCCGCCGCCGGAACGACCGCCGCCACTTTGCGGCTTCGGCCCACGATCCGCGCCGCCGCCTTGAGGCTTCGGGCCGCGGTCGCCTTCGGGCCGCGGACGGCCCCCGTCAGGGCGCCCACCCGCAGGCCGCACTCCAGCTACTGCCGGCCCCCGATTCGGATCGCCTACCGGCCTGGGCGCGTTGCCCACGGGCCGCGGCGCGTTGCCGGAGGGACGGAACCCGCCGGCCGCCGGTACGCGGTTCTGACCGCCGTCACCAGACTGCTGCCGAAACTGTGCCGGCTGGTTGCCCTCCGGCCGGGGCCGAGGTGGGCGGCTAGCGTCGCCAGGGTTGTTGTTCTGATTCCCAGCTTGGTTTGGCCGGCTATTGCCGGAGTTGTTCTGCGGCGCGTTATTTAGTTTATTTGGTTCCAATTATGGTCCTTTCGTGGCCGCGTTCGTTAGGCGGCCCATTTTGATATTCTACATAGCTAACTAGTACGGAACGCGTGTTCCTATGAGCACTTAAGGCTCACACACCCAGCGCCCCAGCAGCCGCGTGTCTAAGTCTTAACCGATCTTTTCCAAAATGAGCGGTATCAGGGCAAAATCTGCCAATAACGTCTCGCGCATCCCCCCGTTGTACAAAGCCGCCGCCGGGTGAAACAGGGGCAGATATACCTGCCCACCCTTACGCACCGGCTTCCCGTGCGCCTGGCTAATCTTGAGCTCGGGCAGAAACACGCTCATCGAGTGCCTGCCCAAAAACACCACTAGCTTGGGCTTAATTACCGCGATCTGCCGCTTCAAATACGGCACAAACTCGGCAATCTCCTCCGGCGTCGGATCCCGGTTCTCAGGCGGACGGTATTTCACAATATTGCTAATGTAAATGTCCTTGCGCTCCAACCCAATCGTGCCAAGCATCTCGTTTAAGAACTTGCCGGCCGCACCCACAAACGGCTCGCCTTGCAGGTCTTCGTTCTTACCGGGGGCCTCACCAATGAACATCAAGTCCGCATCCGGTTTGCCAGCGCCAAACACCAGCTGAGTGGCTGTCGCCCGAAGGTGGGGTGTAACGTTATCGGCTTCAATCGCGCGGGCGATTTCCGCGAGCGCTTCGGATTTGCTGGACTCGTGCTCTTCCATGGACCCTCATGTTCGAAACGGGTGTGGGCGAATTACCGTGGCCCTTCGGCGCTTCTTGGGTTAACCAAGAAGCGTCTCGCGCCAAAGCAATTAGTCTTTCTTCTCCGCCGCTTTCATGCTCAGGTTCAATCGGCCTTGCGCGTCAATCTCGAGTAGCTTCACGCGCACCTTGTCGCCCAATTTTACCACATCGCTCACCCGTTCCACCCGGTGGTCGGCCATTTGCGACACGTGCACCAGGCCGTCTTTGCCCGGCATAATGTTCACGAATGCGCCAAACTCCATGAGTTTCACCACGGTGCCATCGTAAATTGCGCCCACCTCCGGGTCCTCGGTGAGGCCGCGGATGATCGCAATGGCCCGCTCGGCGCCATCAGCATCGACAGATGCGATCATCACCAGACCTGAGTCTTCGATGTCGATTTCCACCCCGGTCTCGGCAATAATGCGGTTAATCGTCTCGCCGCCCTTACCGATCACGTCCTTGATCTTGTCTGGGTTAATCATCAGCTTGGAAATCCGCGGCGCGTACTCGCTCATTTCTTCGCGCGGCGCGTCGAGCACTTCCATCATCTTACTCATAATGTGAGCGCGGCCAACGTGAGCCTGAGCCAGCGCGTCGCGCATAATGGCGGGCGTAATGCCCTTCACCTTAATGTCCATCTGTAGCGCCGTAATGCCGTCCTTAGTTCCGGCCACCTTAAAGTCCATGTCGCCGGCGAAGTCTTCGGCGCCCTGAATGTCGGTCAAGATGATGGCCTTGCCCTCGCCGGTCGTAATCAGGCCCATAGCAATACCCGCCACCGGCTTTTTAATCGGCACACCCGCGTCCATCAGGCTCAGAGTCGAGCCGCACACCGACGCCATTGAGCTCGAGCCATTCTGGCTCAGCACCTCGCTAACGGAGCGAATGGTGTACGGAAAGTCCTCAACCGTTGGGATCACCGGCAATAGTGCCCGCTCGGCCAGCGCCCCGTGGCCAATCTCGCGGCGACCCGGCGAACGCATTGGCTTCACCTCGCCACCCGAGTAACCCGGCGCGTTGTAGTGATGCATGTAGCGCTTGGTGGTGTTCTCTTCCATCGTGTCGATCAGCTGCGCGAACGTGGTCGAGGCCAGCGTAGTCACGTTCAACACCTGCGTCGAGCCCCGCGTAAAGAGTGCGCTGCCATGCGTGCGCGGCAAAAGGCCCACTTGCGACGAAATCGGTCGCACCTCGTCGGTTTTGCGCCCATCCGGCCGCGCCCCGTCTTCCACAATCGCCCGGCGGATCTCGTAGTCGATCACCTTGCGGAAAGCCACTTCAATCTGGGAGCGCTCATAGTTCTCGCCAAACTGCTCGAGTGTTTCGCTCTCCAGGTTGCGGATCGCGTCGTGGCGAATGTAGTGGTCCTGGTGGCGGACCGCCAGGCCCAGTTTGCCGGTGAGGAAGTGTTCAATAGCAGCCACCAGCTCCTCATCCGCCTTCACCAGCTCAAACGGCTTATTCTTCACGCCCACCGCCTTCACCAGCTCCTCTTGCAGCTTGATGAGTGGCTGAATACTCTTGTGCGCCAGCTCAATTGCCTCAATCATCGTCTCTTCGTCTACTTCCATGGCGCCGGCTTCCACCATCATGATGGCATCTTTCGTGCCGGCCACCGTCAAGTCGAGCTTGGAGTCCTTGAGCTGCTCTTCGCTCGGGAAGGCCACCAGCTTGCCGTCAATCAGGCCAACCCTCACACCCGCCACCGGCCCCTCAAACGGCGCGCCCGACAGCATCAAAGCCGCCGACACCGCCGTCATGGCAATGATGTTAGAGGCAAATTCAAGGTCGGCCGAAATCACCATCGCCACACTCTGCACGTCATTGCGGTAGCCCTTGGGAAACAACGGCCGAATCGGCCGGTCAATCAACCGCGCGCTCAAAGTAGCGTGCTCACTGGCTCGCCCTTCGCGCTTAATAAACCGGCTGCCCGAAATTTTGCCCGAGGCGTAAAAC
>CAZGZY010000069.1:0-6324 GCA_964530365.1 uncultured Candidatus Saccharimonadales bacterium | reverse complement strand
ATAATCAGCGGCGTCCGCGCCTCATCAATCAAAATGGAGTCCACCTCGTCCACAATCGCGTAGTTGAGCGGCCGCTGCACCATTCGGGCCGAGTCGTCTACCATATTGTCGCGCAAATAGTCGAACCCGAACTCATTGTTCGTGCCGTAGGTAATGTCGGCCGCGTAGGCCTCAGCCCGGCTCACCGGCCGCAAGTGTGCCAGCCGCTCGTCGTTGGCTTCGTCGTTAGTAAACTCCGGGTCATACAGCAGCGCCGCGTCGTGGACAATGATCCCGGTGGTCAACCCCAGCGCGTGGTACACCTGGGCCATCCAGCCGGCATCACGCCGGGCCAGGTAGTCGTTCACCGTTACCACGTGCACGCCACGGCCGGTCAGCGCGTTCAAATAGGTCGGCGCCGACGCCCCCCGCGTTTTGCCTACACCGGTCCCCAACACGGCAATGTTACCCGAGTGAAGAAACGCCCCCCCCATGACGTGCACGTCATAATGCCGCATGCCAATCGCCCGACCGGCCGCCTCGCGCACCGCCGCGAACGCCTCTGGCAACAGCGTGTCCAGCGACTCGCCTTTGGCATGCCGCCCCTTGAGCGTTGTCGTCAGCTCGCGCAAACCCTCATCCGAAAGCCGCTTCATCGCGTCTTCAAAGCCATTGGCCTTCGCCACGGTCGCCCGCGCCCGCTTAACCTCTCGGGCGTTCGGGTCGCCCAACAATTTGTTTAGTAGAGTATATGCCATATTGTGATCACAAAGGCCCTATCAGGCCGCCTGGTTAGTTTATCATGAGTTTCGGAGCCTGTAAGTGGGACCGGCTTTAAGCCTCTTCTTCGGCCAACACCTCAGGAGCCGGCTCAGCCTTGCGCCCCAACCACCGCGACAGCATGCGCCCGCGCCGCGGCTCTAAGGTGTGCTTTTCTTTGTACTTGCTCAGCTGGGGCTTGAGCTTCGCCTCCACAATATCGATGGCGGCGTAAATATTCACCGTCCCCTCGCGGCTCACCAGCTTTGTGCCCTCCACCGTCATCACCACATCGCACACAAACCGGTTATCCTCGCGACCGTTAGCGTCGTCTTCTAGCACCACCGCACACATCGCGTTACCACGCGTTTTTCGCGGCAAATAGCGCTCCAGACCGCCAATCTTATCTTCCACGTACGCCTTCATTTTGTCGTCAACTTCGAAGTTCCGCCCGGTAATATCACACTTGATCATAATGTTTCCCTCCCGTAATACTTCTCCAATACTTTCGGAACTCGGACGCTCCCATCTGATTGCTGATGGTTCTCTATCAGCGCAATCGGCAGACGGCTAAACGCAGCCGCTGTGCCGTTTAAAGTGTGAACAAATTGGACCTTCCCATCCGCATCCCGGTAGCGGATATTAAGACGGCGCGCCTGGAAATCAGTTACATTCGAGCAGCTCATAAGCTCTCGATAAGTCTGTTCGAGCGGGCTCCAATATTCAATGTCATATTTTTCATAAGCCGGCGCGCCCAAATCACCTCCGGCAATCCGTACCACACGATAGGGCAATTCCAGGGCCTGGCAAATCTCTTCCTCCAGTGCTACCAGCTTTTTGTGCCACTCCGCGCTCTCCTCCGGACGGCAAAACACATACATTTCCAGCTTGTTAAATTGATGCACTCGATACAGCCCCTTGGAATACTTCCCATAGGCCCCCGCCTCCATCCGGTAGGCCGGGCTGTAGCCCACAAACGCGGTGGGGAGCTGATTCGGTTCCAAGATCTCATCGGCAAAATAACCCGTGAGGGGCATCTCCGCTGTTGCAATCAAATTTAGATCTTCGCCTTCAATTTTATATATCTGCCGCTCCTCGCCTCGTGGCAGATATCCCGTTCCAGAGGCTACCCGTGTAGAAACCATATTAGGCACCATGGCAGGGATAAAACCCTCACCCGAGAGCCGATCGAGCACGTACTGCGACACCGCAAATTCGAGCTTCACCAGCGACCCCATCAAGAAATAGAACTTGCTACCTGCCACTTTCGCACCGCGCTCAAAATCCAACCAACCGTTAGCCTCAGCAATCGCCACATGATCTTTGGCCTCAAAATCAAATTTCGGATGCTCCCCCCATTGGCGCTCCTCTCGATTAGCCTCTTCTCCGCCCTCAGGGGTGTGAGGCGCAATCAAATTGGGGATCTGGAGTATTTGGATTTCGAAATCGGCTTCCACCTGAGCCAATTTAGCTTCAAGCTTGCCCAATTTAGCCTTGGCCACCTGGAGCTTCTTTAATTCTTTCGCGCTCGGTTTGCCTTTGAGGTTAAGCTCCGACCGCAACGCCTCAACCTCAATCAAAAGCGGCCGTCGTTCATTGTCTAGCTTGAGCGTCTCTTCAATGGCCGCTGCACCAATCGACTTCTGCTTAGCCGCTTTGCGGTAGTCATCAGCCCGAGCCCGTAGTTCCCGAATATCAATCATGTGGCCTCCGTAGTGGCTTAATTATAGCATTCGACTGGCCAGCTTGTAGCGGGCATGTTCGGCGATCTCGCGCAAGCGCTTGGCCTCACCTTCGAGCCGCGTTCTGCCGTAGGAGGTTAGGCGATACCGTCGCGTCACTTTCGCTCGCCCATCGATTGCGTCCACCTGCTCCACGAGGCCTTTAGCCAACATTCTTTTAAGCAGAGTGTAGGCCGTGCCTGGAGCCATCACGACTGTCCCCCGCGAATCGTATGCCACCTGGCCTCGAATGCCATAGCCGTGCAGGGTTTTGTCTGTCAGCGCCAGCAGAATGTAGAACTGCTGTGCGCTCAGCGTTTCATCGACGGAGGGTATATCCATGGCGGCCAATATATAACAAAGTTATACACCAAACAAGCAAATGGCTTAGCGAAGCCATTTTAAAAGGCTTTGGCAAGGCATTCTGCGCTACCCTATATAACAGCGTTATATATCAGGAGCCACGAATGTAGCCTCTTACAGGTCGGCCAAAACCACAACCCCACCGACAGACGTACTCTAAAGGCTATCGGAACTTCAGATTCGGATAAATCGATCGCGTCACATCATCGACCTCGTGCCGTAACTGCGGGAACGGCACTCCCTCGCGGGCTGTCACTCCCTCTAACATCCAAAACAATCGCTCGCTAAAGCCAAAACCACATGCCGGTGGCATAGCGTACTCCAATGCTTCCACATAATCAATATCAAGCATTTGTGCCTCAGTATCGCCCGAATCACGCATCGACTGCTGCTCTATAAACCGATTCAGCTGGTCAACCGGGTCATTAAGCTCACTATAAGCCTTACAAGCCTCAGTCCCGCCCAAGATAAGGTTAAATTGCTCAGTTAACTCCGGCTTACCCCGTTGAGTTTTAGCAAGCGGCTGCAAAAATGTCGGGATGTCCACCAAAAACGCCGGCCCAGTCAAACTCCCGCGGATCTTCTTCCAAAGTTTATCGAGCCCTCGCGGAATACTTTCGGTCTTTTCCACCTGCAACTTGTGTTCCCGAAGTTTAGCCTGGATTTCCTTAACGGTCGTCTTAAACACATCGATTCCATAATGCTCTTCAATCAGCTCCACAAAACTAACCCGCGGCCAATCTTGTTCGTCGCTGCCCAAATCAACCGATTGGCCATTCATAAAGGTAAACTTACGAGTACCCCATGTCGCATCCACAATCGATCGCACCAGCCCTTGAGTAAACTTCATCCCCTGTTCCCAGTTGGCATATGCCCAATACCATTCCATTGCCACATGCTCTGGTAGGTGCTCATCCGAATAATTCTCGTTCCGAAAACGTGGGCCAATATCAAACACCTTCTCATAACCGGCCACAAGCAGCCGCTTCAAAGGTAGCTCATGACTAATCCGCAGATAAAAATCCTGGTCCAGCGCGTCCATGTGAGTCACAAATGGGTTGGCATCTGCACCACCAGTAGTCTGCTCCAGCACCGGGATATTAATCTCAATAAACTTATTATCAATCAAGTACTGCCGAGTTGCCTGCCAAAATTTACTCCGGCGCAGATATCTCAAGTACACATCTTCGTTTACCAATGTATCGAGATAGCGCCGCCGCATCCGAGTCTCTTTATCGCTCAAACCATCCCAGCTCGACGGCAACGGCCTCAGCGCTTTCGTCAAAATGCGCAACTTCGTCACCATGACCGATATTTCGCCGGTCTTGGTCTTAATAACCTCGCCCTTAGCCTCAATAAAGTCGCCCAAATCGAGCAACTTAAGTTCTGCGTAAGTCAGCTCGCTTTGAGAATAGTTGGCCTCGGTTAAATTATCGGCTTTCAAAAACAGTTGAATCTTGCCGCTCGCATCTTTGAGGTCCACAAACGCCAGCTTGCCATGTTCGCGCAACGAGAACAAGCGGCCCGTTAAATCAACTGTTTTACCCTCATACTTTCCAAATTCCGCAACCACCTCGCCCACCAGCGTATCGCGATGAGTGGCAGCCGGAAACGGGTCAACGCCCAAGGCCCGCAGCTCCTTTAGTTTGTCGAGCCGGACATTCCGAAATTCGTTAAGTGTCGCCATGTCGCTCATTCTAACCGAAAAACCGCCTCTAAGCGAGAGGCGGCCCATTCGGGATGGTTAAAACTAGGAAATATGCTTGATCTTGTAGGTGATCTTGCCTGAGGGCACTTCCACCTCGACCTGGTCACCCGGCTTACGGCCAAGCAAGGCCTTACCGATCGGCGATTGGTCGGAAATGTAGCCCTTGTCCGGGTTAGCTTCGGTCGAGCCCACAATCACGTATTCCACATCACCCTGCTCCAGCTCAACGTGAACCTTAGAGCCAAGCGACACCGAACCGGTCCCCTTGTTGGAAATAACTGCGGCGTGCTTCAAGATATGCTCAATCTCAGAGATGCGGCCCTCCACGAAGCTTTGCTCATCACGGGCCGCGTCATACATCGCGTTCTCGCTGAGATCTCCGTCGGCCTTCGCCTCTTTCAGGCGCTCGGCAATTTCGCCGCGCTTGCTCGTCGTCAGTTCTTGTAGCTCATCTTTCAGAGCCTGCAAGCCCTCCGCGGTAAGGTGAAATTCATTTTTTGTGGTATTCATAATCTGCTCCTTCTCTAAACATAAGCACGTTCTAAAAGTGAAAAAAATCCTCGGGCCGACCCCGAGTTTTGCTCATGTCTACAATAAGACTAGGTTTCTAAAAAATCGTCTATTTGTTTTGCTTTACTATGTTCGCTCAAGGCCCTTACCGCGTCAAGAGTTACTATTGTTTAACACTGTTAGTTGGCTTTATTAAGCCAAAGTTTATTTGTTGCCAGCCCCAAACCGTGCAAGATTGAGGGTCAGGAGCTGGTTTTAAAAACCGGGCCCTACCCCAATCTTGTATAGCGTCCCACCCAGGCGAAGCCGAAAACAGCTCATAATTTGCATGCAATGTGCAAACCTACAAATTAGAGATTGTTTAACGCTTTGCCCCCGCCCCTTGGGTGAAGTACCAGGCCAACGTCTCACGCGCCGCCGGAGCCGCAAACACCGCCCCCTCCCCCGAATGCTCAACCAAAATCACAAACGCAATATGAGGGTTCTCCACCGGCGCGAAAGCCTCAAACCAGCCATCCCGCTTGCACTGCTGCGCGGCGCTCCTGACGGCGTCGTGCGTTACCGTCTCGGCGGTGCCCGTCTTTGCCGCCACACTCACCGGCACCTCATCGCGGATCTTGCAACAAGCCGTGCCGTTAGACGCCGTCACCGCCATCTGCATCCCCTGCCGCACCAACGCCAAATCCGCCGGGTCAATGAAGCCCTGCCGCTCCACTTCCGGCTTGGTTTGGGACACCACCTTGCCGCTGCCATCCATGATGGCGCTTACCAAATGCGGCTTGTACAACGTACCGCCGTTAGCGATGGCCGAAATCGCCATCACCATCTGCAGCGGCGACACCAACAGGTCGCCCTGCCCCACCGACACGTTGTAGGTATCACCGGTATACCAATCAGTCCCCGAAAACGCCTTCTTCCACTCCGGTGTCGGTACTCGACCGGCAGTCTCGCTCGGCAAGTCAATGCCGGTCCGCGCGCCCAGCCCAAACTTCTGATAATAGCTTGCCAGTCGGTCGATCCCCAAGTAATGGGCGAAATTCGTAAACCCGCCCACCACATCGTACGGAAACCCTCCCATTACCTCGTAAAAGAATATATCGGAACTCTGGGCTAATGCTGAGACCACGTTCACCGGCCCCAAGCCGGTCGTACGCTCCCACCCGAAGTACGTGGCCGGGTGCTCTGGGTCGTATTTGTTCGGGATCACCAGCTTGCCCAGGTCATTAATGATGGTGGAACCGGTAATCACATGCTCCATCAGCGCGGCGGCGGCCCCTAGCGGCT
>CAZGZY010000068.1:0-6326 GCA_964530365.1 uncultured Candidatus Saccharimonadales bacterium | reverse complement strand
GGGGGGGCGTGTGCCGCCCCACCTCCCCCCCCCCCCCCCGGGCCCCCCGCCCGGGCGGCCACATGGGGTCTTTTATGCGCCCTGTCAACCCAACCCCCCACTATTCGGGGGGGGGGGGGCAAACCCCCCCCCCGACCAGGCACGCAGAAATTATTCAGCCACCGGTAGAAGGTGGTTTTTATTTTGGCAACTTCAGCACACCATTCAACGCAGCGCCCTACCCGTTAACCGGCTCGAGGCTAAAGCAGCCGGGCTCGGCGGCGTGGGCGTCGTCATAGAGGTTGGGCATCCCGGTGTAGGCCATCCAGGCCTGATGGACCGATAAAATTTGCTTACCAACCGTGGCTTTGATACTGGGGTCTAAATAATGGAACGGGCAAATGTGGCTCGCCTGGCCGCCGTTGGGGTGCAGAATGCCGATCTCGACGATGCCAAAGCCGGGGTGGATCTGCGCATCATGGTCGCTGACCTCGCCGATAATTTGCCCGCCGGTGACGTGGTCGCCAATTTTAACCACCGGGTGGTTGATGTGCTCGGTTTCGTAGATGTAGTTTGAGCCCACATGAGACGACACCCAGATGGTTTGGTCGCCGCTGTAGAGCGCCTTCACATCCACCACCACGCCGTCAATGAGCGAGTGCACCTTGGTGCCGAGCGGCAGGATGAAGGTGGGCTGGACGTTACGTTTGGTGGGGTCGCCGGCGCTGCGCGGGTCTTGGGTGCCAAAATCGGCGAAGATTAGGTGGAACTGGCCGGATAGGTCGTGGTCGGCGTGGGTGAAAACCATGTCGCCGGCGTGGTTCGTGGCGGGGTCGTAGTAACCCAGGTTGAAGCCGATGCTTTTGAGCAGCGCGGGTTGGTCGTTTTGGGCGGGTTGGCCGGAAGTTTGGCTGGTGGCGTGCGGGCCGCCGGCGGAGTTTTTGCCGCGATTGTGGGCTTTGTAAGCATTCCAGCCGGCGATCCCCACCACCGCTAATGCGGCGGCCACGAGCACAATGATGCCCAGGTGAGCGAAGCCGTGCTGACGTTTTAGCATGGGCTCAGTGTAGCATAAGCGATGTTTTAGATTCTCAGAAACGAGAACAAGTGGTAGATGAGAAACGCCGGCCACACCAGCGCTATGAAGAACCCCGCCACCCCGTCCCAAAAGCCGGTGGCCGTTTGCAACAGATAGACCAAGGCGCCGATGAAGCCTAAGAAGTAACTGCCGCCAAGAAAGCCGGAATCGGTTTTGCGTGTCATGATGTTGCCCTCGTTATGGTTATATTATGCGCTTATTTGGGCGGGTTGGCGCGGTGGTTTAATTGGGCCGGAGGGTGCCGGCAAAGACCTGCCAAGCCAGGAGCGATTTGGCCACCAGGCTCAGAAATGATATAGGCGCGCTCGCCTAAGGGCTTAGAGGCCGCCCGGAGAAAAGTAACACGCCCACCCCAGGTTCGGGGTGGGCGTTTGGTGCGGCAGGGCCAGTTCTACTGACCGATGCCCGGAGCTCTGCCCTCTCAGTCCTCCGGGTCGGGGGAGTCGAGGAGCTCATCCAGGTCGTCGGTTACCTCGCCGAGGTGCCGCTCGATGATCGAGCTGAACACCGCCGTGAGGTCGCCTTTGCTGCGAAGTGCGGTAGCGGAGACCGTAAGCACGGTCCCGCCCTCCTCCAACCGGACGTCGAACTCGCGGAATGTCTCCGCCAGCTCACGCATGAGGTCGAGGTATGGCCCCATGAGCTTGAGGATGGGGAACCTTGAGAGCGCGCGGCGTACCTGCATGTCTGTATCCTCTCTGGAGTACGCTTGAGGATTATAACATAGTTACTGTACTTAGTCAATAAAAATGACCCGAATCAGAGAGTAAGCTCTTTGGGTAACCGCAAACTCCACCATGGCTAGTACGCCGTGTCCGGGGTTTTGCAACGAGACGGGCAATTGAGAGAGTTTTTCGCGCGGAAGGCTGGAGAGCCATGAGGGTATAGAGGCACATTATAAACAAGAGGCTGGGCTTGGTCTTCTTAGAAATTGCGGACTTTCCCCTTTTCAAATAAAGCTAACCCAGATATTACCCACCTAGTTTTTGCTTTGCTAAGATAGGGGGTATGAATTACCGGCGGGGCATTAATGAGGTTGAGCACCGGCCGGGCGACTGGACACGAGCGGCCAGTGCCATATCTGGCCTTTTCTGGATAGGTTAAACCCGATGGCTTACACCGCAGCCCTCAGCCAGCCGGTTGTACGGTGCTGCCAAATGCGTCATGTCGACGTGATGCTCATACCTAAGAACCTGGTCTTGGTAGATTCTTTCGAGCAAGGCGGGAAGATCTGCCGACATGGCTTGAGGATTGTCATGCTTGGGGTAGTAGAGCCGCACCAGGAGGCTAAGAATCTCGGCCATCTCTGTGTGATGGGGTAGTCTCCGGCCAGACTCAGTGTTGGGGTTAAACGTATCGACCACATCGGTGGCAACTTGCTCAAGGTTAACCCCCCGGTCTCTAGCCTTTGCTAGTGTTTCGTCGGACGCATCAATATCCGCAACAATCACGTGGATTGTGTCGATATCCCTCGAGTAAATGGATGACTTGTCTTTTAGCCTGGTCACAAGCGGCATGATGGCTTGGAGGCCGGTCTCGTTAATGAGCTCAATGTCCTTTGACCGACTCAACACTCGGCTAATGGCTTCTGCTGCACGGTCGCCCACATCACCTGGACGGCCAAGAAGTTGGACGGCTAGTTCTGGGCCGTGATCCGGAATGTCTTTCTCCAGTTTGCTGTCGAGGTAAGACCGCTTGAGGGAGTCGCGCATTTGCATGATTCCATCTACAAGATCTGCTCGGGTGTCTAGTGAGAGGTCCGGTCGGGCCAGGATGTCATCGACAAGCGGCCAGGTTGACCCTACGGCAGGTGGCACATCTGGGTCACGGTCCATAAATGAGCGGCGGAGGCTGCCACCATGATAGAGCTCGCTGAACCGGTGGGCCCGCGCAAAAACTTCGGCTGATGATATCGCCTCGGGGTCGCCGTCTAGGATTTGGCCGATTTGTGATTTGACTTGATCTAGCTGCGCGAGGGCCCACAGCTTGAAGTGCTCGTAGTCCGGCATGGGCGGAAGGGGTTCGAGCTGGATGGCCGAAGCGTCCTCTTCCTCCTCGGGAGCGTGACCATGTTTTTCGGCTAAGTAGCGCTTGATGGCCGCGCTCTCTTTGGCCGTGAAGCCAAATGGGTTATTGAGTGTGCGCCGAGTTTGATTGAGGGAAGACCTTTGGCTGGGGCGATGAGTGGCGCTCTCGTCACCTGTGGACGGGAACGGTGAAGAAGGGATATGCCCTGCGTAAGACCTTGTCTGCGCTTGATAGGTTGTTCGGTTGAGCCGCTCAATGCGCTCGGGTAATTCTCCCGTCAGCCTAAGCGTAGCGTACTCAGCCGGGGTGAGACCTAGTGCACGAGCCTCTTCGAAATTCGGGTCTTGTCCATAGGGGTGCTCTGCAGACGGACCGGGGGTTTCAGGCATGAACCATTTCCTTAGGCTTATGGAGCTATCATAGCAGACGGCGCGGGACGGTCTGTGTGGCGACGAGTCGCAGATTGGCGCCGTTTATCTAGCCGCGTTTCGACGCGGTGTTCTTTTGCGATTTAGTGAAATTGGCGCTTTACGGAACCAGATGGCCGAGGCAGGTATTGCCATTATCGTCTGAGTTGGTGCCGTCGGGGCAGATGGTGCCTGCCCACGTGGCACCGGTGAGGGTGGCAGCTGAGAAATCGGTGCCGGATACATTAGCATTTACGAAATGGCTCCCGGAAAAATTCGCGCCGGTTACAACACTTGGGCCGGCGTCGCCGCCCAGAATGGTAATACCGGTAAGGGTGAGCCCGCTAAAGTTGACGCTGGCGAGACGGGAGCCGCGGAGGGCCGAGCTAGGCTGCAAGAGCGCAGGGCGAAAATCGACACCGTGGAAACCGGAGCCAACAAAGATCATAGAAATGGTGGTCCCATCGAGAATGGCACCTTGGAAATTGCCACCAAATAGTTGCGGCATGTCCCCTGGGGAGTCGTCGGTAGTAGCGATGGTAGCATTGTGGAAGTTGGCGTTCTGAAACGTGCTATTACTCAAACTAAAGATGTCACTGGTGCCAAAGATTTTGCTATTTAGGTGCGCGTTGGTAAAATTGGCGCCGTTAAAATTGGCATCAATGCTTACCCCACCAGAGATAAAACTGTTTGAGAGGTCGGCATTTTGGAATACGGTTCCGATTGCCGTTGGCGTTATTACCCCTTGCGAGCCGGCGCCAGAGCCGCCCCCAATGGTAGCACCGCTGAGGTTCGCCCCGGTAAAGTCGGTGCCGTTAATGATGGCGCCGTTAAGACTGGCGCCGTGCAGGTCGCGGCCGCGCAGGTCGGCGTAGACAAGGCTGGCGTTTGAGATGTTAGCGCCAACCATGTTTGACACAAACCCGCCGGAGCCGGCTGGGCCTTGTGGCCCGGTTTGGTTCCAGCTGACGGCGGTTTCTTTGCTGGCGCAGGCTTGTGACGGGCTGTCTATGATACGAACGTTGCCTTTACTAGTGTCATAGCAGGCATGGATGACTCCACCGGCGTCGGGGATGGTCGCAAAGGCGACGCCGGCCCCGCCCGCAATGAGGCCGACAATGAGGCCGGTGGCTAGTTTGATATGACGGCGGACGAGACTAAACGCTGCTGAAACGTTGCGCATGGTACACCCTCCTATTGTTGGTTCAGTGTAGCACCTGTGGCTTGCCGGAGCTACTAACAATCATGCCTTTAACTTCACGATCGAGATGGCACGCAAACTAAAGCGCAAGCGTGTCCTGCCCGCAATGGGCGGGGAGATTGACGTAGACTTCGGCCGCGCCGGCCAGATTGTTGTGAATAAAAGATGGTTTACGAGTTTAGTGTGAATCGAGAAGTTTTTCGAGAGCTGCCTCATCCAACGTCTTCGTCCCCAACTTCTCCGCCTTCGCCAGCTTCGATCCGCCCGGATTTTCGCCGACGATGAGGTAGGTGGTGTCTTTGGTGACGGATTTGTGCTCGCGGGCGCCGTGGGCCAGGAGGCGGGCGGCGACTTCGTCGCGGGAGCCCAGCCGCAAAGTACCGGTGATGACGAAGCTGACGCCGGTGAGTGGGCCAGTGGTTTTGGCAAAGGGTTGAGGGTGGACGCCGAGACGGGCGAATTTCTCGAGTAGGGCCACGTTATCAACACCTGCGAACCAGGCTAGGATGCTTTCGGCGACGACGTGGCCGATGCCTTCGACTTGTTCGAGCTGTTCGAGGGTGGCAACGGAGAGCGCGTCGAGAGTGCCGAACGCGGCGGCCAGGTCGCGGGCGGTTTGCTCGCCGACGTGGCGGATGCCGAGGCCGTAGATGAAGCGCGGGAGTTCGGGGGTCTTGGAGGCGGCGATGGCGTCGAGGAGCTTTTGGGCCGATATTTCGGCGAAGCGGTCGAGCCCCAGGAGCTGGTCTTTGGTGAGCGCGTAGATGTCGGCCGGGTCCCCGACGAGGCCGGCATCGACCAGGGCAATGACGTTTTGCTCGCCGAGGGTGTCGATATCGAGAGCGGCCTTTGACGCGTAATGCTCGATGGCTTTTTTGAGCAGGAGCGGGCCGGTGGTGTTCGCCAGCCTGTAGATAACCTCATTGTCAGGACGCACAAATTCCAGATCGGGGTACTGGCGGGCGAGCTCAGCCTCCATGTGGAAAGGCTGGGAGTTTGAGGGGCGGAGTTTTGGCAGAACCTCCAGCACCTTGGGGATAATATCACCGGCTTTGTAAATTATGACAGTGTCCCCCACCCGCACGTCGAGGCGGGCGATTTCGTCGGCGTTGTGGAGGCTAGCGTGACGTACGGTAGTGCCGGCGACCACCACCGGGTCGAAGGTGGCGATGGGGGTGGCGGCGCCGGTGCGGCCAATGGAGATGACGATATCGCGGACGATGGTGGTGGCTTCTTCGGCCGGGTACTTGTAGGCGACGGCGCCGCGGGGGGCTTTGCCGACCACGCCGAGCGTCCGGTAGGAAGCGCGGTCGTTGACCTTAATAACGAGGCCGTCGGTGTTGAAGGGTAGCTTTTCGCGGGCAATGTCCCAGTGGTGGACGTATTCCATGACGGCCGGAATGGAGGTAAATGTGGCGGCGTGGCGGTTGGCGATGAGGCCGAGAGCGCGGATGGTGTCGTAGGCAAAGGAATAGCTGGGGACCTCGGCGGGGTCGTCGCGGAGGAGGTCGTAGCCGCGGAAGGTGAGGGGGCGGGACGCCACGAGGGCCGGGTCGAGCTGGCGGATGGTGCCGGCCGCGAGGTTGCGGGGGTTGGCGAAGAGGGGTTTGCC
>CAZGZY010000067.1:0-6407 GCA_964530365.1 uncultured Candidatus Saccharimonadales bacterium | reverse complement strand
CGGGACTACCCAGGGATCGAAGTATATTTGGTGGTTGACGGCTACCACGTAGCGCATGCCTGGTTCAAGATCGGCTTCAGAAAAGGCAATATTGCGCTTGCGGATCATCATGGCACCAGCTAACGCACCGGTCCATCGGTAAAATCTTTGCATGGTTTGGATGTAGCGGTGACGTGAGTAAATGCCGGTTTCGACAGGGGGCAGAAGTTCGGGAGTAGGTGTAGCCAAGGGTTTTCAGAAAAGTTAAATATGCCGGTTATGACAAGCTCAAGACATCCAGCTAATCTTAGCACCGTGCCACACCGAAACCGATGCATCAGATAGAGAATGAACTCAAATTGAATTGAATTTCACCTATGAGGGGCCCCAAGCCTTATCCCTTGATCATTACACGGAACAATGTTATAAGAAACTTCGTGAAGGAGCTTATGCTAATAAGGCTAACTGATAAAACATTCTGGAATAAAATAACACTTCTCGGTTAAACGCCAACTCTTTACAATTTATGAGTTTCATGTTATGTATAGAGTACATCAAGGGAGCAAAAAAAGGGCCTAGCGCCCTTTAAACAATAGGTTCTATGAGAGCACACCCAGATATAGACGAAAAAGCTTTTTCAAAACTAACCAGTGCCCCCGGCAAAATTAAGTTTTTGTTAGAGTACGCCATCCTTGCACCGTCGACTCACAATATCCAACCATGGCTATTCAAGGTGGGCGAGACATCCTGCAAAATCTACTACAACCCGGAGCTGACCCTGCCTGAGGGCGACGCACTCGGACGCGACCTCTTCATCAGCCTCGGTTGCTGCATCGAAAACCTTATTACCGCCGCGCAGTATTTTGGGGTTTACCAGGGCGCGACTTACTATGACGGCAAAAATGCGCAGCTGGTTGCCGAAATTAAGTTCAAGAACCTCAATCAGCCCGGCCCCGTTCCCGTCCTCGCCCTCCAGCCGCGTCTCCAGGCCATCATCAAACGCTTTAACGCTCGCGGCCTGTTCAAGAAGACGCCGGTGCCGACTGAGTTGCTCGAGAAACTCAACAGCCTCAACGCCGAGTACGGCCCCGTTGTCCAAGTACATCTCGTGACCAACCACGCCGACATCACCAAACTCGGCGAGCTAACCGCTGAAGGTTTGCGCCGTGCCTATCATCGCCCGGCCTTCCGCGCCGAGATCGCGAACCTCATCCGCCACAACCTGTCGAAAAAGCGCGACGGGCTGCCCGGCTACTCGTTGCGCATGAACCTGCCAGTTTCGCTCATAATGCCGTGGCTGATGCGCAACGTGGACATCGGCAAAAAGCTGGCCCACCTCAACGTCGCCAGCCTCAGCTCGGCGCCACTTATCTGCGTGTATACCGCCACCGAGAATACCCCGCTTGCATTCACACAGGTCGGTCGTTTGGCCGAGCGCGTTATGCTGGAAGCCAACATCCGCGACATGAAAACCTCGATCTTTGTCGCTTCCATCGAAATCGACGATCTCTACAAAGATGTGCAAAAGATCATAAAGTCGGACGCTATACCACAATTCCTCATGTGCGCCGGCTACATTAACACTCCCCAAGGGAACACCCCGCGTCAGCCGCTCGAAAGCAGGCTCGTATGAGCTCAAGCGACTTTACCCCACAAATCTTTGCTTGCGATAATGCCGCCGACCGCCAGGCGCTGACCGTGCTGCGGTCGTCTCATCCCGCGCTGCACGTTGTTGATACCCTGGCCGACCAGTTTGAAGAGCTAGCCGAGGTTAATGACCCTAGCCGTCTCGGTCGTCTCGCCGAACCCGTCGCCGTCAAAGACACCGATGGGTGCTGGGTGTACTACTCCTGGCGCGAAACCCTGGTCCGGGTCTTACCCGAGAGTGACTACCGCAAGTTGCGCTCGTCACGCAACTACCTGCTCACCACACCCGCGGATCAAGCCAAGTTCGCCCGTTTGCGCATAGGCATTGCCGGTCTCAACGTTGGTAACCCGGCCGCCCTGTGCATCGCCCTTGAAGGCGGTGCCGAATCCATGAAATTTGCCGACTACGACACCCTTTCCGTTTCCAACCTCAACCGTTTCCGCGCCGGCCTGCCGGATCTCGGCTTAAACAAAGCCACATTATCGGCCCGGCAAGTCTACGAAGTGAACCCTTACGCGCACGTGGATGTGTGGGAGGAGGGGATTAAACCCGGCGCCGAAGACGATTTCCTGCTCGACCCCAAGATCGACGTATTGATTGAAGAGATGGACAACGTTCGGCTCAAAATCAGCATTCGCGAGCAGGCTCGTAAACACCGCATTCCGGTGGTCATGGTCACCGGCAACGGCTCCAACGTCATCATCGATGTTGAGCGCTACGATCACGACCCCGAGCTTCCGCACCTCAACGGGCATCTCAAACCTGAGGTCGTGGAGCGTATCCACGCCGCGACCAAAGACATGAGTGTGCAGGATAAAGTGCTGCTTGCGCGCGACTTCATGGGCAAAGAACACCTCACCAAAGAACTTCAGGAATCATTTCTGCACGTGGGCGAAACGCTCGCCGGCATCCCCCAGCTCGCCGAATCTTCCTTCCTGCGCGGGGCTGCCGTGTGCTACGTGGTGCGGCAAATTGCCACCGGCGCGCCCGTTCCTTCCGGTCGCTACAATCTAAATCTAGATGAGGTTATTCCCAATGGCCATTAATTTTGAGCAACTTTCAGAATTCGACAACCATGAGATGGTGGTGGCGTTCTACGACACCGACACCAAACTCCGGGGCTACATCGGTATCCATAGCACCAAGCTTGGGCTGGCCGTCGGTGGAACCCGCTTCCTAGATTACCGATCCGAAACCGAAGCCGCCGAGGATGCTTTGCGCCTCTCCAAGGCAATGAGCTACAAGTGCGCGCTCGCCGGCCTCCCCTACGGCGGCGGCAAGTCGGTCATCATGGGCGCCCCGGGTTTAAAAACCAAAGACTTGCTCGTAGCCTATGCCAAAGTCATCGAGAACCTTGGCGGCCTGTTCAAGACGGGTACTGATGTTGGCATCTCGGACCACGACGTCCAGACCATGGCCACTGCCACCCGCCACATGATCGGCGCCAAAGCGCTCGAAGGGGCCACCCTGCCGACCACCTCGGGCATGGCCGCTCTGGGTGTTTTTTACTCCATCGGCGCGACTCTGCAGTACCGTTTCGGCTCGCCCTCGCTGGTCGGCCGCCGCGTCGGCATCAAGGGCGTCGGTAAATTGGGCGGGCGGCTGGCCGAGCTGCTCCACGAAGCCGGCGCCAACCTGGTGGTGGCAGATCAAGACGAAGCGTCGCTCAAACAGCTAGTGAAGCGGCTACCCGGTATCACCGTTGTGCCCACCGACCAAATCCACCGCGAAGAGGTTGATGTGTATGCCCCCTGCGCATTGGGGCACGAATTCACCCTTCAAACGGTACAGGGCTTGCGCACCAGTATTATCGCCGGGGGCGCCAACAACCAGCTCGCGAGTGTCGAGGCTGGCGCCGAGCTTCACCACCTGGGCATCCTCTATGCTCCCGATTACATCATCAATGCCGGCGGCCTCATTCATGTTACGGGCGAACTCGAAGAGGGCGGCTACGACCGCGTATTGGTGCACGACCGCGTGCGCCAGATCGCCGAGACCCTCACCAAAATCTACACTATGTCGGACGAGCAAAAACTCCCCACCGGCATTGTGGCCGACAAATTAGCATTACAGATAATCAACCAAGGCTAAAAATGGAACAATCATCGTCGCTCGAGCTTTTTCATCGGGCAGCACAAGAAGTACCGGCTTACCAAAAGTTCTTGCATAAGCATCACATCGACCCTCAGACCATTACGGGCTGGGAAGATTTCCAGCGTGTCCCGATCACCAGCAAAAAGGACTACCTCCAAAAAAACAGTCTGGCCAACCTCAGCTGGGGCGGGAAATTAGATAAACCCCTGCAGTTTTGCGCCACATCGGGCTCAACCTCTGAGCCGTTTTACTTCCCGCGCGAGGATACGCTAGCTCAGCAATATTCGGAAATCCTAGAGAACTTCGTGAAGTACAGTTCTCATGGGGCCAAAGGGCCGACACTGGTAATAATTGGCTTTGGTATGGGCATTTGGATCGGTGGGGTCATCACTTTGCGGGCCTTTGAGATACTGAGTAACCGTGGCAACTATGCGCTATCGATGTTGCCAGCCGGTATCAATAAAGAGGAGATATTCAAAGGGCTGGCAAAATTGGCGCCCCAATTCCACCAAACCATTCTCGTGGGCTACCCGCCCTTTATCAAGGACATTGTTGATGAAGCCCCGGCGCGTGGGATTAATCTCAAAAAGCTCCGGGTCCGATTGCTTTTTGCGGCTGAATCATTTAACGAACGGTTTCGGGACTACCTAGCGCGGCAAGGGGGCATCGTCAATCCTTGCTTGGATACCCTCAACATATATGGCACCGCCGACATTGGGGCTATGGCTTACGAGACGCCCTTGAGCATCCTAATTCGCCGCCTTGCCACGAACAACCCGGTCCTCTTTGAGGCTCTGTTCTCCCAGATTCAGAAAACCCCAACACTAACCCAATACAACCCAAAGTACGTCAATTTTGAAAGTGTCGATAATCAGATTATCCTAACCGGCAACAGCGCTCTGCCTCTCATCCGCTACGCAGTCGGCGACCGTGGCGGCGTCATACCTTTCGATAAGATGATGGAGCTGCTCGCGGCGTCCGGCATTAATGCCGAGAAAGAGTTCCGAAAAGCCGGAATCGAGCACACAATTTCACGCCAACCGTTCGTGTATGTCTACGAGAGGGTTGATTTCTCGGTGAGCCTATACGGCGCCACGATTTATCCTGAGTTCATCAAAGACGGCTTGGTGGATGACCACGCCGGCCGCTACGTTACCGAGAGGTTTACGATGATCATCCGATACGACGACCATGAAAAGCAGTATCTGGAAATCAATTTAGAGACAACAAAAGGTGCCGTTTTGGATACTAAGACCAAGACCCGGATTTCTAAGCTTGTCATAGACTCGTTAAGCCGGCGTAGTTCAGAATTTCGCGAGCTTTCGCGCCAACTTGGAGCTAGAAAGATCACAAAGTTTGTATTTTGGCCATCGGAACACCCATTATACTTTAAGCCTGGGGTCAAGCAACGCTGGGCCGGGGTTACTGCACAAAAGTAGTCCCACAAGCTTGGTAATTTGAACGTAAAAGGTTAAGCTTATCCATACAGAGTATGGTTGAGCTAAGCATTCTTATTATCTCTTCTTTGACCAATTTTTTCTTGGGTCTATTTGTTTTACTCAAGAACAACAAAAGTACCACAAACCGGCTTTTCTTCGCCCTCACCACGACATTTGGCATCTGGGCAACAGTTAATAGTATTTCGCTGCACCCATTTTTACTGCCTCAACTTATTTGGGTCCGGTTGGTGCTGTTTTTTGCTTCCTTGCTATGCTTATTTGTCTATCTGACATTCCGGGTCTTCCCCTATCACCGGCTACTACACGACCGGCGCCGTGCGGTCATCTACACTTGCTACACGGTTTTTGTTATGATCTTGACCCTCACGCCGCTAATCTTTTCCCACCTAATCGGGGAGGGCAGTTCCGCGCAACCCGTAGTCGGCTTTGGCATCGTATTCTTTCTCATTCAAGTTCTGGGGACACTCGGCTCGGGCATCATAATCATCATTAAGAAATTCCGAGCCGCAAAGGGCCGTGAGCGCCAACAAATTAAATACGTTCTCGCCGGAGTAATCGGAACGTTTAGCCTTATCATTGCCACGAGTCTATTGCCGGTTATTTTATTCAGGTATTCCGGTCTTGTATCATTTGGAGCCGCCTTTACCCTATTCTTCAGCATATCGGTGTCGTATGCCATTGTCCGGCACCGCCTATTGGATATCGGCGTATTAGTGGCCCGTTCGGTAGCCTTTGTGTCTTTACTCATAACTCTAGCGGTCATTTTTGGCATGGTTGTTTTCGGGATCTCAGCGATTCTCTTCCAAGGGCGTAATGGCTCAATCTCGTTCATGCAGCAGGTAGTCTACGTCGTGCTGGCCGTAGTCTTGGCATTCATGTTTCAACCAATGCGAAGCTACTTTGAGCGTGCAACCAACCGCGTTTTCTTCCGGTATCACTACGAATCGCCGGAAGTTCTGAACAACATTACAAAGATTCTCGTTTCCGAACTCGACCTCAACCGCATTCTGAAGCGCTCGCTCACGCAACTCTGCGAGAATGTCAAAATCCAATTCGCCCAAATCATCGTGTTCAACAACGACCGCGTGTACCGCATCGAGCATTACGGCCCGCTACCCAAGCGCCTCATGGTGGCGCCGGAGTTGGCAAAGCTATACCGCCCGATGCTGGTGGCCGACGAGCTGGAGGGCGGCGAACGCAAGAGCACCATGGACAAGCACGGCATC
>CAZGZY010000066.1:5647-6415 GCA_964530365.1 uncultured Candidatus Saccharimonadales bacterium | reverse complement strand
GGTTGAGCGAGCATCCGCCCGCCTTCCCCGACATCGACCCCAGCACCTTCCGCATCGAGCCCGAAAGGCCAAACCATGGCTATGTCCTCGCACACCAAGACGGTTGTCGTCCGCAGCAGCGTCATCGGCGGCGTTGCCCTCGCCATCCTCGCGATCGCGCTGTTCCTCTGGCCCGGCTGGCTGACGCACTCGTCGATCAGCAACGGCGCCGCCACCCAGGCTATCAGCTGCCCGTCCCCGGACAAGCTGACGGTCGCAGCCGACAAGCACCTGGCGTTCTGCCAGACTGCCACCGGCGGCACCGCGCTCGCTTGCCCCACCGGCACGATCGTGGTCGACGGCGGCGTCGCCTACTGCGGACCGCTCGTCAAGCCGTCCACGAAGCCGCCGGCGAAGCCCACCGGCCACACCGGCGGCGGCAGCAGCAGCGGCCACAACGGCGGCAGCGGCACCTCGGCGACACACCACGCGACGCAGAAGCCCCCGCCCGCAGCCCCGAAGCCGGCGATCACCCACCTGGCGATCAACCTGAACTCGGCCTGCAACTGGGCCTTCGGCGCCGGCACCCACGCCGACACCACAGGTGGCGTCTACGGGATCGTTTGCCGGAACTCCAGCGGCACCTCGCTGGGGGGCTTCGACGGCCCGCACACGCTCAACACCTACTGCTTGAAGCTCAGCCGCGCACGCGGCGTGAACCTCCTGCAGGCCAACCCCACCGGAAACGGTGCGGGCTGGGGGTGCGACCGGGTGAGCTGACACAGCTCC
>CAZGZY010000066.1:0-5637 GCA_964530365.1 uncultured Candidatus Saccharimonadales bacterium | reverse complement strand
ACCACGCCCTCCGTTTAACGCCCACCGGCGAAAACGGGGGGCGTTAAACGTGCTTAGGCCCAGCGCATCCTCAAAACCTACGCCTTATCGTTGTCCAGCCGAAACACCACCGCGTCCCGCTGGTAAAACCCCACGGACTCATACATTTTCCACACGCTCTCGCGTTCATTTTTCGAGGTCATATTAAGCGTCTTGTAGCCCTTACTCCGACTATACTCAATGCCCATAGCCATCAGTTTGCGCGCGATGCCCCGGCCGCGGTACGCCTCATCTACCACAATGTCTTCCAGCCAGCTCTTATCCCACCGCAGCTGCTTCATTACCACCACGCTCGCCGTCCCCACAATCCGGCCGTCAGCCACCGCTACAATAATCTTGGTTCCCGCATCGAGGATTTCCTGTACCCGCGCTACCGTCAGATGCTCCGGGCTGCCCGTGAGCTGCGCCATCAAAGCGTTAAGGTCATCCACCGACCGGGCCGAAACATGGTCCAAATATTCAAACGTGATGTCTTTCATAGGCCGATTATATCTTATATGTACGTAATAAACCCATGAACAAATATTGTGTTCAATATGTTATGGAATCATAGCTTCCACCAAAAACTCCACAATTTGCGGTACAACCTTCCGAGATGCCGCCGCGTTGGGGTGGCTATCCCAGGGCCACCAGCGCCGGTAGGCGCGCTTTAGCATCCCCGCCTCCGCTCCCTCGCGGGCGGCCAAGCGGCCGTAAAGGTCAAACACGCTCACATTTGGAGCCAGCTTCGTGCCCACCAGCCAATCTGCCAGTTCTCGAGCGCGCCGGGCCTCGGCAGCGTTCGTGCGGCTCGGCCGCAGGGGCGGGGTCGCCAGGATCACCAACTGTTTGGCCGACCATTGCTCAAACGCCCGCCCCATCATGCCATATTCACCCTTCACCAATGCCAACTGGTCGTCTCGGGAAATGGCATTATTGGGGTAACACGATTTCACTACCACCAGGTCATATTCCATCACCCGATCCAGCAGCTTCGGCATCTCCCCCACCAGCAGCCGCACCAAGTTATCCGGGTTGGTATTGTCCCCCGGCATCACCCATTTCTCGCGGGTGGGCCCGCGCGTTAATAGCCGGGTGTTGCTGTCGTAATCGTCCAGCCGCGCCCTCATTCCGCGCCCCACCATCGCCGCCTCAAATTGCTCCCGCAACGACCCGTCACGCAGCAAGTTCCGCCCCACTGACCGATGAATAAACAACACGCTCTTCATTACCCATATTCTACTATACGGGTCCGCGAGAATTGTCACATTAGCCGATTCTTAACGCCGGCCACACTGATACCCTTACCACGTTGCCAAAGCGGCAACGACTGGCCCCAGGGTTAGTCAAAGCAAGGAAGCGGGAGTGACCGCATGTCGCAACCTCAAATTCGGAGCCGCGTCACAAGAGCTGCTCTGATCGCCGCCGGCACTGGCGGCGTCATCGCCGGCGCGGTAATCGTGCGTAAGGCCCGCCGAAACGGCGGACTGGCGCTCGGCACCAGTCCAACCGCCGGCTCCTTTGAATCGGCAGTCGCCGACCGCAGGGGCAGGATCCGCCGCATTGCCTCCACTCTCAAGGGAGACAGCAAGTGGTCAATCCCGCGCTCCCAGCGGCCTCCGCTGGTCTTCGGAGAAGGCGATGTCTCGCAGGTGTTCGGCGTGGTGCACCGGGTCCGACTCGACTCGCCGGGCGCTGCCGTAGCGCTCGTTCGGTTCCTCTCCATGCACCAGCCGCACGCCAACGCCACAACCGCGCGCGACCAGGAGCGAGCTCGCAACGAGCTCACGCGACTCCTGACCCAGATCTCTCCAACCGACGCGTCGTTGGCTAACGCCTTCGACGGAGATGAAGAGATGCGAGGCGCGGCCAACATCCGCGGCATACTCAGCGCGCGGTTCACCTACCTGGAGCAGCAGTACCTCCTGCTCGTCCAGGAGCGACGAGCCAATCTGAGCATCGAGGAGATCGCCAGCGAGCTGTTGATGATCGCAGACGACTTCGCCCAAGCCGACAGCACCCGCCGCCAAGCCTGCGTGCGGGCCATGTTGGCCGACATCCTGCTCCAACTGCGCCAATTCGACGACGCCAACGAGCAGATGGTGATGGCCCTCGCGCTCATCGGCACGGTCTACCCGAACGAGCTGCTCGTCAAGCTCGCCAAGACCGTGAACACCCAGCTCGCGGAGCGTGTACTCGAATCCGCGGGCAATGACGCCGCAACGGCGACCCGCCCCGGCTCGCAGCACACGTCGCCGCCCGGCGGCCGCCAAATCAAAACCCCTTGACCCGCCGCGCGGTAACAGCCGCGCTCTCGGGCCAGGCAACGGCGGGCCGGGGTCATCCCCGGCCCGCTCGTCACGCCATCACCCGTTACCAAGCCAGCCGGTATCGGTTATACTGGCATCAAACACGCTAAGGATGTAATGGCCAGCAACCAAGTCGAGCTCAAGAGCGGCATAATAACCATCACGCAAGCCGGTGACCAAACCTACGAGTCAATCACCGCCATCACCACCCAGGTCCAAAAACTGTCGGCCAACCTGGAGACGGTCAAGGTACTCGTTGACCACCGGCACGTTGGCAAGCTCGACATCGGGGCCCGGCGCGCCGGCTTTGAGGCCGCAAAAAACGTAAAATTCCACAAAATGGCCTTTTTTGGGCCCTCGCCGTATCTGGCCGGCACCCTCAACCTTCTCGCCCGCAGCGTCGGCAAACAGCACCAGATCCACATCGCCAAAACCCGCGAGGAGGCGCTAAAATGGCTCGGGTAGACCAACCAAAACTTGAGGCTATGCTAGCAAAGATTATGCCGGTACTCGAAAAAGCCATCCAGGGCGATTACTCGGGCAAGATCAACATGACCGAAGGCGACGACCTCAATGAGCTCTACGCCGGCATTCAAGTGCTCGTAGACACCATCCGCGAGCAAACCACCGCCCTAGAAGAGGCCAATGACCGGCTCTACGACTACCTCTCCCGCCGGCATGGCATGCATTCAGGCTAGCCGCCACGGGCAAGCCTGAAAGCCGCCTACCGGCAACCCTCATAGGTCCGTAGTGCGGCTCATTTTCTCGTGCTCGGCAAGCTTACAGCTCCAAAAGGCCTTCCATAGCGCGAATAGTCTCATCTGCCAAAGCAGCGGTCCGGCGGGCTAGGCCAAGCTGGCCCTGGACTAACCGTCGGTACAACTGCCGATGCCCCGCAAACTCGGGGCCAAGCGCGGCCAAAGCTACCAGGTGGTGGCGAATAGTCTCGATGTCGCCCCGGGCAACCGGACCGCCCAAAACCAGCGGCTGGCCGTCGGGGCCAAGCGTTTTTTCCGCTACCCCCGCCAAGGGCAAGAGCGCCTTCGCGGCAGCCTCAACCGCCACCCCAAAACCGCCCCACAGCTCAACGGCCGGGGCTAAAGCCGCCGCGCCACCGTACGAAACAAGCGTTGCACCCGCGTGGTAAAGCGGGCGAGCCCCAGGTGGCAGCGAGATGACTAGCATCCCAAGCCCTTGGGCAAGAGCCGCCAGCTGGGCTGCCAAGCGGAGCTCCGCCGCCTCAATGGCCACGGTGCTCCCCGCCAAGTGGCGGCGGGCAGCCTCGGGGTCGGCAAAACTCTGCAATGGGTGGAACCCGCCAATCCATGCCCCGGCATCGGTCGCCGGCTGCAAAACCGACACTTCGGTAACCCCGCTGCAATGGACCACAGCCTGGCCGGCGCGCCAAACCGGCGCCAACCGCGCGGCCACGGGGCCAATTGCCGAATCGGGAACCGTCAGCAACACCAGGTCAGCCGTAGCCGCCTCGTTCACGCTCACCATCCGGCAACCGGCCAGCCCGGCCAAGCGACGCGCCGAGGCCGGCGTCCGGCCGGCCACCATCGTAGCCTGCATACCCGACCAATTAATCAGCGGCGCCAACCCATGAGCTACCCGACCCGCCCCAATAAAAGACACCGACACCCCCATGGCCCCACGCTCTCCCCAAGTTAATTTAGCCACCACCCAGATTAAACAGCCAGGGTATAGCTTCAAAAATTACGATAACGAACGATAAATTTACCCAAGCAGGATCAGGCAAAAAGAACTGTCAAAAAAGGGTCAGCCCAGAGCGAATGAGGTCCGAACTTCCTGCTTAACTAAGCAATAACCCATTATCATCAAAACTCCTTAGCTTAGACTCTATATCCCTAAGCGCGGGCCCGATTAAATGGTCATCGTGATCGGTAACGTAGAGCATCAAGTCCTGGAGCGCCCTCACTAAAGTCAAGAACGGAGCTTTACGCTGCACCCGCTCCTTGTCGACCGCGTCACCACAGCCCAGCAGCCGGGTCAAAAAATCGGCCCCAAAAAACACACCCACTATCGCGAAGTCGTAATCTGGGTCCCCCAGCGCCACATCACCCCAATCCAAAATTCCGGTAAGATGCCCAGACCTAGCATCAAAGAGTAGGTGCGCCGGTTTCAGATCAGAATGGATGACCGCCGGCTTGTTCGACCGGTTGGCGGAATCGGCCTCATACTCCACGAAAATGGCTTCAATTTTACGAACCTCCTCAGCCTCAATGATTGAGCTCAGACGGTGGTGGAAGTGCCGCTGCGTAGAGTTATATGCCCCCACAAAAGGCTCTTCTTTGAGCACGGGGGCACTCGCCGGATCGATAGTATGAAGAGAATTCAGGAATGCATAAAACTCTTTTAGCAACTGCGACTGCATCTCTGGCTCGAGCGCGTCAAACCGCTGGCGGGTCAGGGGCTCCCCGGGCAGAAGCTTATAGCCACCAAAATAAGACCCACCCGGCGATGTACTGCTATAAACCGGCACCGGGATCCGCACCGGTAAAGCCCGCGCCAAGGCCGGCAACGTTTTTAATTCCTTAACGAGCGTATCCCTAGCCGAATCAATCTCGGCAAATCGAAACACCCACGTGTCATTGAGAAGGTAGGCGGTATTGGCCATTCCGCTTCCGAGCAACTTGATGCTCTCAATTTCAAAATCGACAGCGTCACGAACCTGTTTTTTGATATCTTCATACTGCATATCCAGCAGTATAGCAAAAACGACCCCTCAAGGCCGTTTTTATCAGATAATTCCTGGCGGGCTCGACCGGGTTCGAACCGGCGATCTCCTCCGTGACAGGGAGGCGTGATAACCGCTACACTACGAGCCCACGTAGTTGAACCGTCAAATAGTAACAGTTTTGGCCGTATCTGACAATACAGCCGCGCGCCGTAACCCAGCCGCACTCCTACGCCCGCGGCAAATTCTCCCGGCCCCACCGCATCGTCTTGGCCATCCAAATCAGCTCCGCGTACGTTCGCTGCACCCGTTCGAGCGCTTTGGGTTCAAGCAACTTGCCCTCATCATCAAACATATCCTGCACCCGCGGGAAATGCACGTCCGTAAACGTCGCCACCAGTCCCATCTCGCGAACCGTATTCACTAGCGATTCAATCGCGCGCACGCCACCCCATCCCCCGTTTGATACACCAGCAAACGCCACCGGCTTGTGAATGTAATTCGCTAGTTCTGAGTCCAGCATGCGCTTCAATGAGCCCGGAAAGCTGTGGTTGTACTCCGGCGTCACAATAAAAAACGCGTCCGCCTTCTCGGTGATGGCCGTATACC
>CAZGZY010000065.1:0-6533 GCA_964530365.1 uncultured Candidatus Saccharimonadales bacterium | reverse complement strand
GGGGGTTGGGCTTGGGCGTCGGCTTGGGCGGCGGAGGCGGCTTCGCCACCGGCAGACTCTGCGGACCCGCGTTGGTGCGGGCGGCCTCCATCGACGCGGCGAGGGCTGGGCGCGAGCCCAGCACCGCACCGACGGTATAGAGGCTGCGAGCCCCGCTCGGCGCGGCGGAAGCCGCAGAGACGGGGACAGTGACAGCCAGCGTGAAGGCAACGATCGCGACAGTGGCGCCGGCGCAGCGCCGGAGAAGGTATTGCATGGAGACTCCCCTCTTGAGGGCCATCTGCAAGGACCAAGCGACTTGCTGGTCGGTAATGTATTATAATTGTGATTTACACTTTTGACAATTTTTCTGACCATTATGGACAGACATTTAAGATTTTGTTATATTCGTCAGCGATCTTTGACACCTTCCCAAAAGGGCCAAGGTCGCACCACAACTATCCTGCCCACTACGTCGTCAACGAAAGGTTGAGAGGCACGATGAGGTTGAGAAAACTTCTTCCGGTACTCACACTCGGGGTGGCTCTGGCTGCCACTGCATGCTCGGGGCCAGCGACGCAAACCACCGCCGGCCAGCACCATTACCGGCCGACGACGCAAACAGCGACTCCTGAGCCCCCTCACCTCCTTCGGACAAGTGCTGAGGACATTCACTCGGCTGTCGAGCTGTTCGAGTGCAAGAAGGGCCCGCTCCAAGGATGCACCAAGCCGCAGATGTTCCAGTTCGCGCAGAGCATGGACCAGCTCACGTGGAATGATTTCTACGGCAAGGAGACGACGGCAAAACCGCCGATCGCGGTCCTGTTCGTTCCCGAGCACGTGACCGGCCTCAACGATACTGGCTGCTTGCAACCTACCGGGGAGAACATTCCATTCAACGCGAACATATACGCGTACTGCGGGGCGCCCTGGAGCCAGATCACGTACCTCGGCGTGGACTCGATGTTCTGGATCTACGGCTACGGGTACATCCTGCCCATCCTGGAGGAGGCCCACGAGGACGGGCATCGGCTCCAGGACCTCGCCGGTATCTTCAGCGACACCAAGCCCGGGCAGCAGAAGGGCGAATCGGACAGCCACTACGCCGATCGTCTCGACGCCTGGAGCAGGAGCCTGGAGCTTCAAGCCGACTGCGCTTCCGGCGTGTGGCTGAAGTACGCGAAGGTTCACAAGCTGCTGCCGCATTTCGAGAACGCGTACGACCAGTGGTACACGTTCCTCAGTAGGAACATCGACAACGGGCCGCATGGCAACGAAGAGAAGGCCACGCATGGGGACGCGGCCACGCGTCGCCAATGGATTTTGCATGGGTTCAACAGCAAGATCGGGCTAGCCGGGTGCAACGTTGACCTGCACGGCAAGGTCATCTTCCCCGGCCACCCGCTGGTAACCACCGGCAACTAGGTATAAGTAGGGCAGGATAGTTGAGGGGGTGGGCGGAGATAGTCCGCCCACCCCGTTGCCCAGGTAATTATAGGATCAATAGTTAGGGTGGCCGTCGCTTCGGAGCGACGCAGAATTATTTCGTTTGAGAGAGATAGCCTATAAAAACGCCGTTGCCCGGCCCCGATGCGCATTTCGCGCGCCGGGACCGGGCTTGTCGGACGGGGCCACTCGGCGGGTGCCGAGCAGCTATTGACGCCCAAGCGCCGGTATGGATGTCTGGCAGCGCAGGCTCACGACAGGATGAAGCCGTAGATGAGGCTCGCCGGGCCGCTCGCTGACAGTAGGACTCCACCCAGAATCGCCAGCAGGATGGCGACCTTCGTCTTGACTCCATGGAGGAGAAAGAACGGAAGCCCCATCAGGGCGGCCGCAGCGACGCCAACCAGAACGGCGCTGCTGGTGAGATGCACGGAAGGCCCCGGGTTGGCCGTCCCGAATGCCTTGGCGAGCCCGTTGTAGAGCGCCTCGCCCGGGCCAATGACCGCGAGCAGTAGACCGCCTAGAGTCGCAAGCACCGCAGATATCTTCCTGCCGACGCCGTCGCTGAACACGACGCCGAGGATGATACAGACGATGCCCAGGACGGCCAGCAGGCCGATGGCACCGAAGTTGGCGTTGACCGTGACGGGGGAGCCCTTGGCGACGTACACTACCGCCGCGGTCGCCACCGGGAGCAATTGGACCACTTCGTTTCTCCTTTGCGGACGGGCCTTGGTTTTATCGACCAAAGCGAACTTTCCACGTTACGGATATGCCGTTTCGTGGCTATAACGAAGCAGGGATATTTTAGAACCTTTCTGGGTGAATGTAAATCTATTTCGACAAGATTAACAATAAATTATTACCACCACTTCTCGCCCTGGGCCCGCTCGGAGCACTCGCGAATAATTTTCCAGGCCTCGTCCGGGCCGACGATGCCGCGGACCAGGGTGCCGCCTTTTTTGAGGTCTTTGTAGTGCGTGAAGTGGTGAGTGATTTGCTGCTTCCAGGTCTCGCCCAGCTCATCCACGTGGGTGATTTTGCCGAGGTTACGGTCGTCGGCCGGGACACAGATAATTTTGTGGTCGTTCTCGCCGTCGTCTTCGAAATCAACCATGCCGATGACGCGGGTTTCTTCGATGACCAAACCCATGGGCAGGGGCTCTTCGGTGACGAGCAAGACGTCGAGCTCGTCGCCGTCTTCATCGAGGGTTTGGGGTATAAATCCATAGCTGACGGGTTTGGCGAAAATGCGGGGCTCCACGCGGTCGAGCGCGAACAGCTCCTCGTGGCGGCGCCATTCCACCTTGAGCGTGGAACCTTTAGGAATTTCGACCACCGTGGTGACGAACTGCCCGTCTTTACCGAAAGCTAGTTTGTTGAAGGGGTAACCCATATATCTCCTATTGCATGAAAACTAAAAAGTATTAACCGCATTCTACTTTATAACAGGACAACCTGCATTTACAGATGGTGTTTTGGATAAATCACCATTACTGAGCCTGCCACCAGGGGTCTATCCTGTGAAAGCACTTAACGTGAGGAGGCTGATATGTTTTGGACTATTGTAACGTGGGTTGTGCTAGGGGCGGTGGCCGGCTGGATCGCGTCGCTCATTACCGGCACGAGCGCCCGGGTTAGTGGCGTGATGAATGTGGTGGTCGGCATCATTGGCGCGTTTATTGGCGGCCTGGTGCTGCAGCTGCTGGGGGCGAGCACGCCCACCGGGTTCAACCTGGCGAGTTTGCTAACCGCTATCTTGGGCGCGGTGATTTTGCTGTCGCTGGTGCGAGCGTTCCGGCGCGATACCGTGTAGCGACCTTGCAACGCCTAGGGGCGTTCACCCAAAAAAGGCCCGCGCGTGTTAGTGCGAGCTTTTTTGGTGACGTGGGCATTTGTTGGCTTGCGGGGTGGCTGGGGCTAAGTGAGGCTGAGCTCTTTGGCGAGCCGGGGTTGGTCGAAGCCGAGGATGCCGACGGTGTCGCCAGTGGGGTGCTCAATAACCGTGAAGGGCACGCCCATTTGGCCCGATAGCTTTATCATCTCGCGGGCGGCTTGTTCGTCCTCTTCGACGTTTACATCGGTGTATTTAACCCCTTTTTCATCCAGGAATTTTTTCTCGGCCCGGCAAAACGAACACCAGCTGGTGGAATAGACCTTTACGCGGGGCGGTTGGGGTTTGGTTGTCATTAGGTGGTAGTTCTCCTATACCCACTATAGCAAGCCGGGCAAGGGGTGCGTTGCGGGGTGCGGCGAATGCGTTGGGTGAGACGGCTGCGGGCGGGTTGGGCCGACGCATTTTTGGTTGCGGGCGGCTCGCTCGTCCGGCGCGAGGGGACGGTTTTGGAGCCCACAATAACAATTTTTGGACATGTTGACGGCGGTGTGTGGCGCCCCAGATATCCGGCCCACGAAGCGGCGGCGCGAAAGGCCCCGCGGGAAATCGCCGCTTAGTTGGCCGGCGCCGGGTCGTCCGGGCCGGTGGAGTCGCCCAGCACCTGGCCCTGGGGCGGCGGATCGGAGACGGGCGGCTGGTCGGCCGGGGGCGAAGGCTGCGGCGTGGGGCTGGGGGTGGGAACGGGCGCGGCCGACGGGTCCGGCAGCGGCAGTGGCAGCGGCGATGGAGTAAGGAGCAGCGCCGTCACCGGCTGGGCGAGGGCGGTCGGCACGCTAGCCGCCGCCGGACGGGGTTTGGCCGTTCGCGCGACCGAGCGCCGTTTGGGCGCCCTGGCGGTAGCCTCTTTTTGGGCCAATATCTGAGGCGTGGGGCTAACGCTGGGTGTCGGCAGCAGAATGCTACGCGCGATATGGGGCACACCCGGCGGCTGAACCGGAGCCGGCCGCGGGTGCGACAAGAGGCTCGCCACCACCCGGCTACCGGTAAGGATTAAGGCTAGCAGGCCGCCGGCCACCAGCACTAGCGCGGCTTTGGGCATATGGAGCCGGATGAAGTCCCGGCGGAGTTTGATGGCCGATCTGATCTTGGCAAGGTCGCCCGGAGCGAGGTGGCGGTGCAGCTGGGCCATTTGCACACGAATGCTCCGCCCATCCTTAAACGATAGCAGCACAATATGGTCTGTTTCGATACTGTAGTTGGCTAACTCACTCATGCCGCCATGTTAGCATTAATGGTTTAGGCGGTCATTTGGCCATTGTTACGAAGTTAGTTGGAGAGCTTGTACGCCAGCCAAACCCCCAGTAAGCCGCCAATCGTGCTCAGGAGAATCCCCCAGCCGGAGAAATCGCTGGCGCCCCACAGCCCCGGCAGGAGGCCGCCGGCCGTGCCACCAATGCCGGCTCCGAGGAAATAAAGGCTACGGTTGCTCATGCGTGCATTATACGCTTATGCCTTTATGCGTGAACCAAGTTTTGGGGGCTACCGCTGTCCCAGCTACGAATATTGGCTGCCGAAATGTCGCGGATGCGGCCAAGGGCTTCGGCGCTGTTATAGGCGTTGTGGGGGGTCACGAGGACATTCGGCATTTTCTCAAGAACGTCGAGCCGCAGGGCCGCTTGGGCCTCGGCGCCGAGCTTTTTCTCGCTAAGCAAATGCAGCTCGGATTCGAATTGCAGGTATTCTTCGCCTTCGAGAACGTCTAGGCCCGCGCCGGCCACTTTGCCCGACTCCAGCGCGCCGATGAGGGCAAGGGTGTCGATGAGCATGCCGCGGGCGGTGTTAATGATGAACACGCCGGGCTTCATTTTGGCAAAGGCTGCCGCGTTTAAGAGGTGGTGGGTCTCGGGTGTGGCCGGGGTGTGCAGCGAGATGTAATCAGCGGAGGCTAGGACTTCGCCCAGCGGCCGGTATTCGAACCCAATCTCGCGCGCGGCGTCGGCGTTCGGGAAGGGGTCGTAAGCCACCACGTTCATGCTAAACCCGCGCCCGATGGTGGCAACGTGGCGGCCAATGCGGCCGGTGCCGATAACGCCGAGCGTCTTGCGAGCCAAGTCGTGGCCAACCAGCGCCTCGGGCGTTATGAGACCGTCATGGACGGCTTGGGCCGCCGGCATGACGCGCCGGGAGACGGCCAGCATTAGCATGAAGGCATACTCGGCCACCGTGTCCTCGCCGTAGTTGGGCACGGTTGAGACGGTGATACGGTGCTCGGCGGCGTAGCTGAGGTCGACGTGGTCGAAGCCGGTGGTGCGGCAGGCAACGTGCTTGAGGTTTGGCAGTTTGGCCATAACTTCGGCCGTAACTTTGCTCGAGGTGTGCACTGAGAGCACATCAGCGGTGGCGGCTAGCCCAACCGTTTCGGGGCTGAGGGGATCTTGGGTGGTTACGATTTCAAAATCTTTCTCGAAGGCGGTCTTGAAATAGGCCTGGTCGTCGGCGTGGGCGTCATAGAAAACAATGGTGTGCTTCATGATTGTTCGGCTAATTTCTCGTTTAAATAACGGCGGAAGGACGGCGCCATGGCGGGGTCGGCCAGCGCCACATCCACAATGGCCTCCAGGTACTTCTCTTTGTTCCCGGCGTCGTGCCACTGGCCTTCAATGACGCGGCCGAACACTTGCTCTGTCTTCATGAGCTCATTGATGGCCACCGGCAGAAAGACCTCGCCGGTCTGGTCGGGTCTTTGGGCCTCCAAGATCGGGATGATGTCGGGGGTAAGGACGTAGCCGCCGACTGAGGCGTAGAGCTTGCCCTCAAATTCTACAGCGTCTTTGGGGTCGGGCTTCTCCGCCATGCTCTGAAGCTCAAATAGCCCGTCATCGACCTTGGAACGGATCATAGGGTGGCCGTAGCTTTTGATACGGTCCCGGTCCATGGGGATGAGCGTGATAACCGATTTCCCAACTTGGTTGTAGGCCTCAATTAGGCTGACTGAGCGCGGCACTGCCGAGTTGAAGAAATCATCCGCAAACAGAACGAGAAAGGGCTCATTGTTGAGGAGGTGGGAGGCGGTCAAAACGGGCGTCCCATTGCCATAGAACCCTTTCTGCCGCAAATATATGAAGTTCGCCATGTCGGCAATGCGCTCCATACGTTCGGCAATTTCGGTCTTGCCATCGTTTCGGAGCTTATTTTCGAGCTCATATTGATGGTCAAAGTGGTCTTCGATGGCGCGTTTGTTGGCGCTTCCCACAATAATTATATCGGTGAT
>CAZGZY010000064.1:2863-6557 GCA_964530365.1 uncultured Candidatus Saccharimonadales bacterium | reverse complement strand
TTAACTCCAGAAATACGCGCCATTAACCCTGCCTCTGCTTATGACGAGGCTTCACCGCGCAAATGATGCGGACAACGCCTTCGCGGCGAACCACTTTGCACTGATCACAAATTTTCTTAACGCTAGCGCGTACTTTCACGGGGGTGATCCTTCGTCGTTAGTTACTTATGCCTGTATGTGATGCGACCCTTGGACAGGTCGTACGGTGTCATTTCGAGCGTGACGCGGTCACCTGGGATGATACGGATGTAGTGCATGCGCATCTTACCGGAGATATGAGCTAACACAACGTGCCCGTTCTCGAGTTCTACCTTAAATAGGGCGTTAGGTAGAGTCTCAAGGACGGTGCCTTCGAGCTCAATTACTTCCTTTGTAGACTTCTTGCCGGAAGTACCCGACTTTGTAAATTTCTTCGCGTCTGACATATATGACTACAGTTGTCGATTATAGATAATTGTTACTTGCTTGTAAAGGCTTTTGTATCTTATTTTGGCCTTTTTCGTGATATCCACCCTAGTATTGCTCATAGGACGTCGTTATTGCCTGCGCCTCGAGCTGTTTGAGGGTCTCAATAGCCACACTAACCACGATCAGCAAACCTGTGCCGCCGAACGTTAGGACCTGGCTATTGGTGAAGGCTTGGGCTACGAACGGCAGGATGGCGATGATGCCCAGCCCTAAGGCGCCGGCGAGCGTGATGCGGTTAACGACCCGCTTGAGGTAATTGGCTGTTTGGTTGCCCGGGCGGATGCCAGGGATGAACCCGCCTTGCTTTTGGAGGTTCTCGGCAATGTCTTTGTGGTTGAATACAACGGAGGTGTAGAAATAGGTAAAGCCAACCACGAGCACAAAGTAGGACACGGCGTAGATCCAACCATTGGGCGAGAACCACGTGGTGAGGTGCTGAGCGAGGCTAGCCACCCAATGGGTCTTGGCGTTGGTTAAGATCTGCCCGAGCAGCCCAGGAACCGACAGGAAGGCCAGGGCGAAGATAATCGGAATCACTCCGGCCGTAATGACCCGCAACGGCAGATGGGTATCGACGCCGGCGTAGATGCGGTTGCCGCGTGTACGTTTAGCGTACGATACCGGAATGTTGCGCTGGCCCTCATTGAGCACCACGACGAAGGCGATAATGGCAAGGGTTGCCACGAGGAACCCGATGAGGGTAACGATCTTGCCGGCATCGCCGCTGGCGAGGCTGGCAAACTGGCCGGCACTGGTGGGCAGCCTCGAGATGATACCACAGAAGATGATGAGCGAAATGCCGTTACCAATCCCCTTTTCGGTGATGATCTCACCAATCCACATCAGCAGCATCGTGCCGGCGGTAATGGTTGAGACCATCAGCAGCCACTGGAAGAGGTTGGGGTGGCCGATGAGATCGGTATTGGCAACCCGCATGGAGGTCTGCTGAATCAGGAAGACCATGCCAAACGACTGGACCAGCGCCAGGGGCAAGGTGAGGAAGCGGGTGTACTGGTTGAGCTTGCGCCGACCCATTTCGCCCTCTTTGGATAAGGCCTCAAACTGAGGTATCACCTGTTGGAGCAGCTGCATGATGATCGACGCGTTAATATAGGGGCCCACTCCCATCATGATAATGGAGAAGTTGGCCAGGGCCCCGCCGGAGAAGACGTCGGCAAAACCGAGCACCTTGTTGGAGTTGAAGATGTACTTTAGGAAGTTGGCGAGAGCGGCGTTGTCCGGCACGGGTACGGGCACGTGCGCCAGGAAGCGGAAAATAACCAGGAGCCCAATAACGACCAATACACGCCGACGCAGATCTGGCGAACGGTAGACCTGCTTGAGGCTAGAAAGGTTCATTATTTACCCGGCACCTCAGCGTTATCGGCGGGGGCTTGCGGTCGGGTGGCTTTCTTGGGCGACTTCGGTAGTTCCACAATTTCGACGGTGCCACCAGCGGCTTCGATAGCGGCCTTGGCCGCGGCGCTGGCGCCGTTGACCTTAACGGTGAACTTCTTGGTGACCTTGCCGGTAGCCAGTAGCTTCACGCGCAGATCGGCCTTTTTGACGAGACCGGCAGCAACTAGCGCTGCGGTATCTACCACGGAGCCGGCCTCCAAGCGCTCGAGGGCGCCAACGTTAACCACCTGGTATTCAACCCGGGCGATCGGCACAAACCCGCGCTTCTTCGGGAGGCGCTTGGCGAGCGGGTTCTGGCCACCCTCAAACCCGGGGCGGACACCGCCGCCGGTGCGGGCGTTCTGGCCCTTAGTACCGCGACCGGCAGTTTTGCCGTAGCCGGAGCCGATACCGCGACCGACGCGCTTCTTGTCTTTACCGGATTCTAGTTGTAATTCATGGATTTTCATAAAATTTTCCTACGCAGTGACTGTTTCAGGCTTGGCTTCGGCTTTTTTGTCTTTCGCGAGGAGAGGTTTGAGGCGCGATAGAGCAAGGGCCGTGGCATAAGCGTTGTTTACTTTGTTACTGGAACCGAGCGACTTAGTCAAGAGGTCGCGAATACCGGCGACTTCCACCACGTTGCGGACAGCGCCCCCGGCGATAACTCCAGTACCGGCTGAAGCGGGCTTGAGGAGAACCATGGCGCCGGCAAAGCGGACCTGAATCTCGTGCGGGATGGTACGGTCTTTGAGGGGCACGGTGATCATTTGGCTCTTGGCGCGGGACACGGCTTTGGCGATTGAGGTCATAACCTCAGAGCCTTTGCCGACGCCGACGCCGACGCGGCCCTTACCGTCGCCGACCACGACTGTTGCGCGGAAGCGGAAGCGGCGCCCACCACGGACCACGCGGGCCACGCGGTCAATGGCGATGACTTTTTCTTCGAATTCTTTGGGTTCTTGTGTAATTGCCATCTAAAACTCCAGTCCCGCTTTACGTGCCGCTTCGGCCAGGGCGTGCAGGCGGCCGTGGTAGATCCGGCCATTGCGGTCGAACACTACTTGCTTGACCTTCTTGGCAATAGCTGCGGCGGCGATTTGCTCGCCAACCCACATAGCCTTGTCGGTCATGCTACCTTTTGCGTCCTTGCCAACCGTCGAGACGTAGGCCAAGGTTACGCCCTTGGTGTCGTCGATCACCTGCGCTACCACGTGGGTGAGCGTAATTTTGATCGACAAACGGGGCCGCACCGGCGTTCCGGAGACGGTGGCCCGGACCCGGGCGCGGCGGCGGTTTAATTTGTTGAGTGTTGTGTTAGTCATAGTTTTAACCCTTCGTCGCAGTCTTACCGGCCTTGCGGCGGATAGTTTCTTCAACGTATTTGATACCCTTACCCTTGTACGGCTCCGGCTTCTTTAACGCGCGGATGTTAGCGGCCACTTGGCCGACGGCTTGCTTGTCGAAACCGCTCAATGTAATGAGGTTCTTCTCGATCTTGGCCTCGACACCGGCGGGCAGCGTAAAGATGACCGGGTGAGAGAAGCCAAGGCTCAAGGTGATGACGTTACCGGCGACCGCAGCGCGGAAGCCGACTCCGTTGATCTCGAGCTGGCGAGTGAAGCCCTGGGAGACTCCGACAACCATGTTGTCGATGAGGGTGCGCATTAGGCCGTACGAACGGCCGGTTTCGGGGGTTTCGACGGTCTTGGTGACGTTAATCACACCGTCTGTCTGGTCCAGCGCGATGCCGTCCATCAGGTCAAGCTCAAGTGTCCCCTTGGAACCGGTCACTTTGACGTGGCGGTCTTGCAGCTCGACGGTAACG
>CAZGZY010000064.1:0-2853 GCA_964530365.1 uncultured Candidatus Saccharimonadales bacterium | reverse complement strand
GTTTTCGTCCAATTCTGGGTAACTTAACCAACCTTAAAATTTAAATTGGCACCGAGGCCGAGCTTGCGGGCATCGCGACCAGACATAACGCCCTTGGACGTTGAGACGATGACGATACCGCGGCCGCCGAGAATCAAGGGAATATCGGTGACGCTCGTGTAAACCCGGCGGCCGGGCTTTGACACACGGATTAGCGAAGTGATAGTCTCGGAGTCCGAAGACAGAGACAATTCGAGGGACTTGAAGCCGCCGTCTGACGTAACCTTAACGTCCTCGATGAAGTGGTTGGCCTTCAAAATCTGGGCCACTTGCTCCTTCATCTTGGAGTACGGCATCACCACCAGGCGCTTGCGCGCGTTGCCGGCGTTGCGGATACGAGTCAGAAGATCGGCGATAGAATCGTTAAACATATTTTATCTCCTTACCAACTCGCCTTAGTGATACCGGGGATCTGGCCGCGTGAGGCGAACTCACGGAAGCAGACACGGCATAGGGCGAACTTACGAATATAACCACGCGGACGGCCACAAACCTGGCAGCGGTTGACCCGGCGGGTCGAGAACTTGGGCTTGCGCGCCGCTTTTACAACTAATGCAACACGTGCCATTATGCGTTCCTCCTAAATGGAAAGCCCATTAACTCTAGTAACCGCTTGCCTTCGGGCGCAGTCTTCGCGGTGGTCACAATGTTGACCTGAAGGCCATGGGTAGTGCCGGCATCCTCATAGGGAATTTGCGGGAAGATACTCTGGTCTGGGATGCCGAGGCTGTAGTTGCCAAAGGCGTCGAAAGCGGTGTCGGAGATGCCGCGGAAGTCGCGGATGCGCGGCAGCGCCACACTTACGAGCAGATCCAGGAACTCTTCGGCGCGATCGCCCCGCAGAGTGACGGTAGTGCCGACCTTGTTGCCTTCGCGCAGTTTGAAGCTGGCGATGCTCTTGCGAGCAATGGTCGTTACCGGGTGCTGGCCCGTGACCGTGGCGATCGTTTCGGCCGCGGCGTCAAGGTGCTTGGCATCGGTGACTGCGCGACCCACACCGGCACTCACCACTACCTTCGTGATACGAGGTACTTGGTGGGGGTTGGTGTACTTAAACGCTTCTTTGAGCGCGGGGACAGCTACGGTATTATATTTTTCTTTGAATCTGTTCATTACTTCTTACCTGCTTTCGCGGCCTTCACCCCAGAGGTGTTGGTGTCCGAGTCTTTGGCGGCTGCTACCTCTGGGGTGGCAGTTTTGACCTTCTCAACCTTCTTGGCTTTGTGCTCGTGATTGGGGCTCACTTTAAAGGTGCGCTCCTTGGAGCCGTCGGCCTTGATGACGTAGCCGACACGGGCAGGCTTGCCGGAGGCCGGGTCGAGGACCATGAGCTTGGAAACGTTGATCGGCTTGGCGATCTCCAGAATTCCGCCGCGAGGCTGCTTCTTGGAGGGCTTAGTGTGACGCTTAATAACATTGATGTTCTCAACGAGCACCTTGTTCTCTTTGGGGATAACGGCCAGAATGGTGCCGGTTTTACCCTTGTCTTTGCCCAGGATCACGACGACTTTGTCGTCTTTCTTGAGTTTCATTATAGGACCTCCGGAGCGAGTGAAATGATCTTCATGTAACCGCCGTCGCGCAGTTCGCGGGCAATCGGGCCGAAGATGCGGGTCCCACGTGGCTGGCCGTCTTTGTTGATGAGCACCGCGGCGTTTTCGTCGAAGCGGATGCTCGAGCCATCGGCGCGCTTGGTTTCTTTAATGGTGCGCACGATCACGGCACGCACAACTTCTTTCTTCTTGACACCAGCGCCGGGCAGAGCTGACTTCACCGAGGCCGTGATGATGTCGCCCACGTTGGCGTAGCGGCGGCGTGAACCGCCGAGCACCTTGATACACAAGATGTCCTTGGCGCCGGAGTTGTCGGCAACTTTGAGTCTGGTTTCTGACTGAATCATCCTACGCCTCCATCTCCTTGGCGCTTACTTTGCGGGCCACGAGCCAGCGCTTGTCGCGGCTGATGGGCCTCGTTTCGGTAATCTCAACGAGGTCGCCGATGTGTACGGAGTTATCCTCGTCGTGAGCCTTAAACTTAGTCGTTACTTTGTACTTTTTGCGGTAGATCGGGTGCTCCTTGACGGTGCTGACGGCTACCACAACGGTCTTGTCCATTTTGTCGGAGACTACTGTCCCCCGAAGTGTGCGGATCATTCTGCGGCCTCCTGTGCGGCGATTTGGCGCTCGCGGGCAATGGTGAGCGCGCGGGCAATCGTTCGTTTATGGGCGGCCAGGATTTTGACGTTCTTCACCTCTTTGGTCCGGGACTCAACCACGGCGCGGGCCAATGCTTCGCGCTCCGTGCGGGTAAGTTCGGCCAATTCCTGGTCGGTCTTTTTGGTAATTTCTTGAAGTTTCATTATTCAACCTCTCCCGGGATTTCTCGGACGATGAAGCGTGTCGGGATGGGCAGCTTGTGGGCAGCTAAGCGCATGGCCTCTTTGGCCACTTCTTCCGTGATGCCATCCATTTCGAACATAATAGCCCCAGTCTTTACTTTGGCAACGTAGTGGTCAACTGAGCCCTTGCCCGAGCCCATGCGGACTTCGGCGGGTTTTTTGGTGATGGGGGTGTCGGGGAAGATACGAATCCAGATCTTGCCACCGCGCTTAATGTAGCGGGTCATGGCCCGGCGGGCAGATTCGATCTGGCGGCTAGTGATGCGCTCGGAGGCTTCGGCTTTGAGGCCAAACTGCCCGAAAGCGATCGCAGTACCGCGGGTCGCGTCGCCACGCATAACGCCCTTCATTTGCTTCCTAAACTTGGTTTTCTTTGGCATTAACATGGCTAAAACTTCGATCCTTTATAGACCCAG
>CAZGZY010000063.1:0-6573 GCA_964530365.1 uncultured Candidatus Saccharimonadales bacterium | reverse complement strand
GCAATGGCCTCCCCTTCGCGGTCTTCATCGGAGGCCAGCCAAACGGTGTCGGCGATTTTGGCGGCTTTTTTGAGCTCACTGATGCGTTTCTTTTTATCGGGGCTCACTTCGTAATTGGGCGTAAACCCGTGTTCGATATCGATCGACATGCCGGATTTGGGCAAATCGCGGACATGGCCGTAAGACGCCTCCACCTGGTAATCCTTACCCAAAAATTGGGCAATGGTCTTGGCTTTGGCCGGGCTCTCTACAATAACGAGGTTTTTGCTCATGGTAAGTACGGTATCAGTTCTTATGCTTAATGGGAATTGTTTGGGAAGCCGCACGGAGGTTCGTCCTCCCGGTAGGGCACTGGGAACCGACGTTAACAGGTGTTGCCCCAACTCGTCAAGATCGTATTTGCCCAAACTGAGGGATTGCTTAGCGCAAAAATGAAACGCGCTCCAACCAGGCGGCTGGAGGCGCGCCTCGTTGGAGCGATGATGGATGTTGGTGGCGATTGCAGGGGCGCTACCGCCCGCGGTCGGCCCGACGGTTGCCCACTCTAGTGTGCTTACCTTCTCTGCCAACTTTGCCATGTGGACAACCCGAAGTACCATCCCCCGAAGCCACATAGTCCGGATGCGAGGATGTAGGCGATCCCAAGCGGGACCGCTTTGGCCCCCCAGAAGCAGATGACCACACAGATTACGCAAACCACAGAAGTGGCCAGCAAAAGGGCGGCCAGAACTTGGGCGAAGCCGCTGCCGCGAAATTGATTCATGGAGCCCTCACTTCATTTCGTTGGATGTTCCAAAAAAACAGTACAACTATGGCAGGAATTCAGGTCCTGGTCAACACCGACTCGCAAAATCGTATTTGCTTAAACTGAAGGATTGCTTAGCCGGAAATGAAACGCGCTCCAACCAGGCGGCTGGAGGCGCGCTTCGTTGGAGCAGTGGTATGTTGGCCGCTTTGCGACCTCAGTCCTCTTCCCGGATTTGCTTGACGACGAGGCCATCCGGGATTCGGGTGACACTGAGGCCGTCGACCAGTTCAAAGCGCCTGGCGATGAAGTCACGTTCGATGTTCCCCACGTCCGGTGGATAGAGATGACGCGGGCCCGCGAACGGGCACCGGCGGAGTTGCTCCTCGATCTTTTTGATGAAGCTAACTCCCGCGGGGGCGAACATCTGGTGATCAAGGTCGGTTATCACAAGTCTACCTCTCACTTCGATTGCGAGCCCGCCGGTTGGCCCATTCGGCCGCCGCGACGATAATGAGCACGAAACCGCCGACGATGAAGATGAACACGGCTCCCGTTTCAACCACGTGCAGGACGGCAGTGCTCTGGTGCAGAGCGCGACGGTGGTCGCCGGCTGCCTCCATAAGCTTCACAATGACGACTCCGGCGATGAGCAGGGCGGTCCCCGAGATGAACTTTCCTCGCATGCTTCCTCCAACTATCACGGGCCGGGCGTCCCGGTGTAGTGGCATATGGATAGCGCAATTGTGCCTGCGGGCGCCGCATTTGTCAATTTGAGAATGATGTGTTATAGTTTGTCTAATTGTTGATCGTGAATTGCGGACCTCTTCTTCTAGCTGGAACTGCCAATTTGCGAAGCAGTTTTAGTAATTTAAAGGAGTCCCCTTTGTACCCACAATCATCAGCTGGCCGCGGTAATCGCAGTGGCCGCCCGGCGTTTTCGTCACGTAATATGCGCACGCCGCGCGTGAAGACGATCGACCCGAACAAATTCATTAATAAGTCCGTCCAGCCGGTCGACGAGGTGGCATTCGTGCCTCAGAACTCGTTTGTCGACTTCAAATTCGACGACCGGATTCAATTCAACATTGAGTCGCATGGCTACAAGCTGCCGACGCCGGTGCAGGATGGGGCTATCCCGTATGTGCTCGAAGGCCGTGACCTCATTGGTCTGGCCAACACCGGTACCGGTAAGACGGCCGCGTTTCTCTTGCCTATTTTGCAGCGCATGCTGCACCGCCAGGCCGGCCGTTGCCTCATTTTGATCCCCACCCGCGAACTCGCGGTGCAGATCGAAGAGGAGTTCCGCATGTTTGCCAAGGGCCTCGGCCTGTACGCGACGCTCGTTGTAGGTGGCGCATCCATTAACCGCCAGCTGCAGCAGCTCGCCCGCAAGCCTCAGTTTATTGTGTCGACCCCTGGCCGGCTCAAGGACTTGCTGGAAAACTACGGCCAGAAAATCGACGACTTCGATGTGCTCGTGCTCGACGAAGCCGACCGGATGCTCGATATGGGCTTCATCCGCGATATTCGCGCGATCATGAGCCACATTCGCCAGGACCGCCAAACGCTGTTCTTCTCGGCCACGACCAACCCGGAAATTGACCAATTGCTAACCACCATTCTCAAAGACCCAGCCACCGTGAGTGTGCGCAAGGGTGAAACCAGTGACCATGTCGAGCAAGACGTGGTACGTGTGGAAGGCGGCAAGGAAGCCAAAGAAGAGAAGCTCGTGGAGCTTTTGAGTGGCCCCGACTTCAAGAAAGTGCTGATCTTTGGCGAAACCAAGTGGGGCGTGCAAAAGCTCGCCGACCGCCTGGAGAAGCGCGGCCTGCGGGTGGCGGCCATCCATGGCAACAAGAGCCAACCTCAGCGCCAGAAGGCTCTCAACGACTTCAAGGCCGAGCGGGTACAAGCCCTCATCGCTACCGACGTTGCGGCTCGCGGCCTGGATATCCCCAACGTTAGCCATGTGATCAACTTCGACGCCCCCAAGCAATACGAAGACTACGTGCACCGCATTGGCCGCACCGGTCGTGCCGGCCAGATGGGCAAGGCGTTAACGTTTGTGTCGACCGGCCCTCAGGCATTCGCCGAAGGTAGCCGGGCCGAGCGGAACTTCCGCCGGTAGTTTCTAAAACCTAGCGAACTAGCCAGTCGACGATGCCAAATAGGGCAAGGATGGCAAATAGGACGGCGATTGCAATGCGCATGAACCGTCCTATTTTGGCTGGCGTGTCGTCGGTGAGGTCGATCTTGCGGCGGTAGCCGTGGTTTGGAATTGGGGCAGCTAGGGTCTCGTGGAACTCGTCAGAGTCCTGTTTAAGGGCCGCAGCTATGGGCCTCCGGGCTTTTCGCCGGCTTAGCCCATCGGTGTTCATCATGTCTTTTACCTCACATTTACTTAAGGGTTATCATCTGCCGTTTTGAGGGCGGGCGCATTGTGGGAAATATTGAAACTTACTGGGTTGGCGATGGCGTGGGTTTGGGTTTTGTGCCGAAGGCTGTCGCACGGGGGATATTTTCTTAACGCGTCATGTGACAGCTTGGGCACATATTGAATGGTGTGCCGGATTATGCCTTGGCGTAAGGAATATTTCATCCACAGAGTAATATGTGCCAGCATTGGCACATGAGGATTAGGGGAGAATACTCCCGCCGGGGCTAGTTTTCGGCTGGCGGGACGGGTGGTTCAGGCGCGGCCTCGTTGGCTGCGACCCCGCCCAAATGCGCGGCGTCGAGCGCGATGACGTCGCCGGGCTTAGCCTGGCCTTGCAGAATCAAATTGGCCACGGCGTCTTCGACGCGGCGCTGGACCATGCGGCGCATCGGGCGGGCTCCAAGGCGCGGGTCGTAGCCGGCGGTTACCAGTTCGGCTACGGCGTCGTCGGACAATTCCACGCTGATTTTTTGGTTAGCCAAGGTCTTATTGACCTCAGCTATCATGAGCCGCACCACTTGAGCCAATTCGGGCTGGTTGAGCGGCCGAAATAGCACGATTTCATCGAAGCGATTGAGCAGCTCGGGTTTGAAGGTGCCGGCGTCGATGAGGTCGTTCGTGAATTGTTCCTCGAACGATTCCAGCTCCTGCCCAGCCTCGATGTGCTGGCGGATCTCGTCGGCGCCGGCGTTGGAGGTGGCAATCACGATGGCATCTTTAAATGAGGTGGGGTGGCCGGCGGTGTCGGTGAGGTTGCCTTCGTCGAGGAGCTGCAGGAAGAGGTTGAGCACATTGGGGTGGGCCTTCTCGATCTCGTCAAACAGCACCACGCTAAACGGCGATTGGCGGATGTGCGGCAGCAAGCCTTGGGGGCTTTCGGCTGCGGACTCTAAAATCCGGTCGACGTCGGCCACTTGCTGGTATTCGCTCATGTCGAGGCGGATGATGTTTTGCTCGGCGCCGAAATAGAGCGCGGCCAGGGCTTTGGCTAGTTCGGTTTTACCGACACCGGTGGGACCCAGGAACAAGAACGAGCCGATTGGCCGCTTGGGGTTGGCCACCCCGGCGCGGGCTCGGCGCAGAGCGTTGGCCACGACGCTAACGGCGCGGGTTTGGTTAATCATGCGTTCGTGGATCTTGTCTTCCAGGTGCAGCAAAACGTCCGTTTCGGTGTTATTTGCCGCTTGTACTTTAACGCCAAATTGGTTCTCGATGGCCTGCTCGACGGATCGTTCGGAAATAAACTGCCCATCCGGGTAATTGAAGGCCGCCTCCAGGGTTTTGAGGGCCTTGCCCGGGTAGGCTTCGTCTTCGAAATAACGGCCGGACAGCCGGTAGGCTACCACCAGAGCTTCCCAGGTGGTAATAACGTGGCCATTTTCCAGATACAGCGCGCGGTCGGCCAGCAGGCGCAGCACTTCGGTCTGCTGGGGCTCGGCCAGGACCAGCGGGGTGAGGAGGCTGGCCATGGCGGTGTTGGTGGCGCGGAGTTTCTGCCAGTCGCCGGGGCTCACCGCCAGCACCAGCTTGAGGGTGCGAGCTTGCAGAATAGGCAGCAGCACTTGGCTTAAGTTAACGGCGCCGGTGCCCTGGCCAAAGAAGAGCTGCGCGTCGTCTAGGGCAATGACGATGTTGCCGGCCCGGATGCCCTCCGACAGCAGGCCGAGCACGATCCCTTCGATGTCGCCGGGGCCCTGGGCATTGGAGAGGATCATGGAGGCGCTGAGGCTAATGATTTGGTGGTGCGCAAGCGAGCCGCTGTCGATGCCACGCAAGAGGCGGTCGGCGAGGCCGAGCAATAGCGCGGTTTTGCCGATGCCCGGCTCCCCTACCAAAATCACACTGCCACCGCCGCTGTTGAGGCCGGTTACGAGCGCATCGAGCTGGGCGGTGCGCTCCTTGGTTTCCGGGTGTTTGCCGGCGTATTCGATTTGCTGGCTGAGATTGGTGCCAAAGCGCGCTAGCTGCGGCGTGAAGCCGGAGGCCCAGTCGCGGGCGATGCCGCCGTAAAACGGCTGCTTGCCGGAGGCGTAGGTGTCGAGGCGGGCGGCCCATCCGGCGCCTTCGGTGAGGTCTTCGACTGTCAGCTTGCCGGCGGTTAGCAAGGCGGTGAGCTCGGGATTTAGGCTAAACAGAGCGCATATCACCAGGGCAGTCGTTATGTGCGTTTGGTTAGTTTGGGCGCTGAGGCGGGCCGTTTCATCCCATAGCCGAGCGTGGTCAAGCGGCCAGTTGGTGAGGGCGGCTATGACTTGGGCCTCTTGGAGGCCGAACCTAGCCATTAGGAAGGCGGCGTCGTGGGTGCGGGCCAGAATTTGCCAGAGCTCTGCGGCGGTTAGGGTTTCGTGGTATTTGGAGGCGAGGGCTCTTGGCAGCATCTGGTCTAGGTGGGTAGATGAGCCGACCGTGGCTGGAGGCAGCACATTTAAATCGCGGTGGGCCCACATTAGCATGGTAATGAGCATTAAACTGGCGCCGCCCAAACTGAACGCCTGATGGTGGCCGGTTAGCGCCAGAGCGCCGGCGCCTAGCACCAGTAATCCGGCTGCGGCTTCTAGCAAGCGCTGCGTTACCCCTCCCAGTTTGAGGGCGAGCTTGGCTTTCTCGATCCGCAGGGCGGTAGGGTCAAAGGTATACAACATTACAGTAAGCCCCAGGCAATTAGAGCGGGCCCCAGGAGCGGTATTGCCGGCCACGAGATGAGCAGTAGAGCCCCGAGCACCACGTAGAGCAACAGAAGTATGCCGGCCACGCCGAGCATAATGAACCGCATGGTGAAGCCAACGGCGCGGGATATGGCGTTGTCTAGAGCGGCCCGAAACTTCTCCTGAAGTGACGCTCCGGGAGAGCTAATGATTCTCCGCCATGGGGCAAATAACGTTCTTAATAGAATGGGCACAGAGAAGCTAAGGTACGTTTCGCGCATGCGCGCCATAAGCCGGGCGGCCGCATCTCGCCACCCCGGCCCGTACCACCATTGTATAAACGCCACCACAAGCATAAGTACATTGTACCCCAAAAGTACCCCAAAAGTACCCATGCTTGCCTTGGAGCTATTGACATTACCTAACTATTGGGGTATACTACGTCGCGTTCACTGAATTGACCTTGGAAACGGGGTCATTTTTAGTGGGACACCTTAAATGAAAGGTATATGAGTCGCGCCTGCCGCGACCCTTATGCGTAACATCTCACAGTTTGCAGTGTCTTTGATACTGCTGACTTCTCAGGTTCACATTGCCGGTCTCGGTAATGTGGCCGCCGCGGCTTCGGAGCCTAGCTCTTCTGCCGCTGGAGTTTACGAGGTGAAATTGAACACAAACACCGCTTCGGCTATTACCATCGTCGGTCCAAAACAGCCCGACTATGATGCCGAAGTTCTGGCCCC